>JBIKRF010000089.1:0-9581 GCA_044349305.1 Flavobacteriales bacterium | reverse complement strand
TAAAGTTGCTATTTTATTCCATGTTCCTGCTGGATATTCCATCCAAATTTCAGACGATGCAGCAGCCAACCAAGCGGCATTGCTCGTAGGTGAATTCCATTGAAGATTTACAAATCCTGGAGGTGAAACCGATGCCGCCGCTGTCAAAAAAGTACTGCAAAAAGTTTCTGAATTGGTAAAGTTTGAAACGCCTCCTACCAAGTCTTCTGAAGAAATGTAAACGCAGACCGAAGCAAGGCTTGCGTCGACATTCGAATAAACGTATGTGCCCGATAAATTAGTGGTTTGGGCTATTTCAGAGATTCCACCTGTGTTGTCCGTTGCATAAATGTGATTGGCTACGAATGTGATTGGATTGGGGCTCGTATACCAAGAAATGGAAACACTTGTCCCTTGCACTTCAAGGCATGAAATAGTCGCAAGGGATTGTGCATTACCGGAAGGGGTAATGAATAATCCGAAAGCGACTAAACATAGAAATAAGTAATTTTTCATTTTATTGAAGAGTGCAAAAATAGGCCTTCGGTTGCATAGATGGCCATTTTCAAACGCAATTAAAAAGAAATATTGCCTACCTGTTTTTGTGCTTCTAGAAATTCAGAAATGGTTTGATCAATTACTTCTTTGGCTGAAACGATTTCTTTTATTCGCGCGCTCACCTGTCCAATCTCCAATTCCCCGTCTTCCATGTTACCCAACGACATCCCTTTTTTCGCACGACCACGTCCAAGTAATTCTTTCAATTCCTCAAGACTGGCGCCTGTTTCGTACGCGTCAACAACAGATTTGTAGAAGGGGCTGTTCAATAGGCGAACCGGAGTTATTTCATGAAGCGTGAGCTTGGTGTCGCCTTCCTTCGCATTCAAAATGGCATTTTTGAAATTTTCATGGGCTGCGGATTCATGAGTCATGACAAAGCGTGAGCCCATTTGAACCCCTTGAGCGCCAAGAGTCATGGCCGCGAGCATGCTTTTTCCGCATGAGATTCCTCCGGCTGCAATAACAGGTATAGAAACACTTTCCACAACATTCGGAATCAGACAAAGTGTAGTTGTTTCTTCACGCCCGTTGTGTCCACCTGCTTCAAAGCCCTCAGCTACTACTGCGTCTACACCTGCTTCTTGAGACTTCAAAGCGAATGCACTGCTGCTCACAACATGGGCAACTTTAATTCCTGAAGATTTTAATCGTTCGGTATATTTCTTCGGGCTTCCCGCGGAAGTAAACACAATTGGCACACGGTATTTTTCAATTAGGGCAATATGTTCTTCAATATTCGGATAGAGAAGCGGCAAATTCACTCCGAAGGGTTTGTTTGTTAGCTTTTGACAATTTAAAATCTCCTCCTCGAGCTGATCGGGATACATTGATCCTGCCCCAAGTAGGCCTAAGCCGCCCGCATTGGAAACAGCAGATACCAAATTCGCGCCTGTGCACCAGATCATCCCACCCTGAATTACGGGGTACTTGATTCCAAAAAGTTGACTAACTGAATTCATATTGAAATTTTCTCCAAAAATGCGAAAAACAATTGAGTGTCAGAAATTGTTGATTATCTTAGCGAACGACTTTATCCAAAATGAAAAAAATTGTACTCTTTCTTACTTTGGTTTTTGCAATGCTTTCGAACGAATCTTCGGCTCAGTACCGTTGGGATTACGGATTGAAAGTAGGGGCTTCGAACTACCTCGGAGATATTGGAGGGAAATATCTTCCAAGAAGAGATTTCGTAGTCGATATGCATTTAGTTTCAACTCGCATGTCTGCCGGTGCATATGCTCGTTACAAAGTAAACAAGCGTCTTGCGTTTTCCACGAATTTCGATTGGATTCGCATTACGGATAGAGATGCTTACACAACCTATGCGCCACGTCGTGCAAGAAATTCGAATTTCCGAAATGATTTGTTAGAGTTGGGCGGTCGCGCTGAAGTAACAATTTGGTATGACAACGATGTTGGAAATAAAGGTTATTACAATCCCGATTTTAAAGTGTTTTTGTTTGCCGGATTGGCCGGTTATGCATCGAATCCGAAAGGGCAGATTTATAAAGATGGCGAAGTTCAGTATGGTGGCGAATGGTTTTCTTTACGCGATTGGAAAACAGAAGGTCAAACGACACCCTATGCTAAATATGGAATGGCCATACCAGCAGGTATAGGAGCTTACTTCACCTACAACAAGAAGTGGAGAGTTCAATGGGATCTCAGCTGGAGAACGGTGTTTACAGATTACTTAGATGATTTGTCGACCGTGTATGGAAATCCGGAAGATGAAAATGCGAATCAGTTTGTTAATGGACAAACTTACCAAGCTTTGTTGGATGGTTTAGTTGCTGAAAATCCACAATACACATCAGCTGATCTTTACATTGACAATTTCCGTTATGTAGACGGCGCGGTTAAACAAGCCCCTCGTGGCGATGCAACGCACAACGATAGCTACTTAACAACGCAGCTTACCGTAACGCGTGTGGTGCGTGGAAGATCAAGTTTCTACAAGTCGAAATACAGCTACATGAAAGGGAAGCCAGGTGTAAGAAGATCAAGAGCTAAATTCTAGAATTAAAAATATTGTATCAATTTCGAAAGTGGTTTACGCAGAAGCGTGAACCACTTTGGTTTTAGACCATTAATTTTCCAAGCCAAACGATCTTCACGATTTGCGCGGAATCGATTTTTCAAACTCACATTGCTTACGCCCCCAGCACGCATGTGAATCATTACCTTCGGAAGGTGCAAGGCACTGCACGATTCTTTGTACAGAAAACGCAGCATTAACTCATAGTCCGCGGCACTCTTGAATTGCGTATCAAACGTTCCGAATTTTTCGTAACAGTTTTTTCGAACAAAGAAAGTAGGGTGAGGTGGCATCCATCCTTTTAAAAAGTTCTCTTTGCGAAATGGACCACTCCGCCATTTGCGAATAACTTTTGAAGTGTCAACGGGATCAACATAATTCAAATCACCATAGAGGCAGTCTGTGTTGTTTACCTGAAAAGCGCGGACCACCTCTTCAATAACATCATTGGAGCAATAGAAATCATCACTGTTCAGAACCCCGATAATATCTCCTGTTGCTAGCGCCAGCCCCTTATTCATAGCATCATAAATGCCTTTGTCTCTTTCGCACAAAAACGTTGTCACCACCCCTTGCGCAGCACCTTCGGAACGACCTTGCTCCGCATTTAGAAATTGCTTCACAATTTCTATCGTCCCATCGCTCGAATTTCCATCAACTACAATGTATTCAATGTCTTTATAGGTCTGCTGCTGCACAGATCGTAAAGTGTCTGCAATGGTATTGGCACTATTGTAACTTACTGTAATTAGACTAACCTTCATTGGATTTAGAAATTCCTTCCAATTAAAAAGTAAATCACTTGGTTGTAATTTCCTTTTTCGTAGTATGAATTCTGATTGGCGAAATTCGGAGAAGGTCGCGTTGGTATAACACTGGAAGAAAATTTTCCTTCAATGAAAAAATGATCTCCCATTTGCAATGCGGCTCCAATGGAAACTCCGAAATCAGAGTTCTTGAAAGCTGGAGTAATCTCATAGGCATAACCGTTTGAGAGAATATCCTGTTTAATTAGTCGGCCATAATACACGCCATACAGAAAGGTTAACGGCCCATTTTTAACAGCATACTGCACAGGCACTTCTATGTATTTTAAGCGATAGGCGAAGGTGTTAAAATTCAAAGTGTCGCGCTTGGTTCTTGCTCCTTTGTCGGCGTAATTTATTCCAATGCGAAATCCGCTTTTCGCCGAGAGTGGGGCACTCACAAAGGCGCCGCCTGCCAATCCAAACTTATCCCAACCGCCAAGACCATCCCCGCTAATCTGAGATGTGGTCATGCCGAAAGTTAATCCTGCTTTAAAAGATTGCTGCGCTTTCGCAGACATTGAAAGGACCGTTAAAACAAGGAAGAGGAGTTTAATTGATTTCATATTCCACGGCATTCAAAACCTCATGACTATCGACGTCAACTAAAAAACCTACAACGGTAATATTTGTAGGGACCCAATTCGCCTGAAGGGGAATACTAAAACTATTTGTTGATGCAAAGCCTGCAGCGGGACTATTTACAACGAGATTTCCCATTGGCTCAGTTACGTCTATTCGAAGCACGTGCTCGTGCTCATAATCCTCTATTTCGGATGGAGTTTGGCTGTAATCTTCCTGAGCACTGATTAAGTGATTTTCGACAAGTAAAACAATGAGGTTTACATCGCCTGTGTAGGCTTGAAGAAATTGAGAATTCATATGAATATTCAAAATGTTATCTTGCGCTACATACTCGCAATTGGCCTGCAATTCCACAGGGGTTGATGCATTTATTCGATCTGTTACAATGCTTTGCCAGCTGCTTGGATTAGCCGGATCGAGATATTCATAACTAGCCAACCCTCCAAGTCGATCAATACGAGCTGTTGGATTAAATCCACCGTTCAATTGTGACCAATATAGATCACCTACTGGAGTGGTATAATCTGTCTGAAAGAGGGTTCCTCCGGTAGCAGCAAGCGAACCAGCGTGAATGGCTACAGTGACCATACGATCTCCAAGTTGTGCGTCTAAATTCAATGCAAGCGCAGTAGCAGGCGGACAAAAACCACACAGGTGTCCGGTAAATTCTTCAAACAAAACGTTGCGAGATGCTATTGTCGCTTGGTTGAACAAGGGTGCTGGACCATAAATCTCTTCTCGATATATGTTTTTAGCTACAGTAACCGGATTTTCAAGACGGTCGCACGCGCCAAAGAAAAGTCCTAGGGCCAATAGAATAAAGTAATTCTTTTTCATATTAAAAACTTGCGGTATACATTAATTCAAATCCATTGGTAGCTGGAACTGCTCGGCAGACTCCACCGATGCAAAACACACCTTCTCTTCTTTTTCCGTATCCTAGAGTTAAGCGCTGAGAACCGTTGATATAGCCAATTGTTCCAAACAAATAGTGAATGCGCTTTTCTTCAACTGAATTCCCGTAATTGTACTGATCTATTAATCCAATACTCCAATGAGGCGAGTGTGAAAACTCCGCTACAACGGTGGCCCAATCGCCCTTATCCTGATCTGTTTGAAGTCCTTGTAGTTCAAGGTGAAGGTTGTCCTTGGGTGTGAATTTGTAATTCAATTCCACAACTTCAATATTCGCATAAACAATTCCTTTGAAATCATTGGTAACTGGAGTAACCAAGGTGTTGAATTCGAAGTAGTAGTAAGTGAAACCTGTTGAGAATTTTTTACTTAACTTTTTCTTCACCTCCAAATTGAAATCTCTGACATATTTCGTTGGCCCGAATTTGATTGAATTGATTTGATATCCTTCCGTATAGGCGTCAACTCCCGTTAATCGCGTTGTATCCAAACCATTTGCAGCAGCGAAGTTGGCTGAAATTTGAGTGCCGTATTTCCCGCCGAGTTTAGTTCCTTTTTTGAAGCTATAGAATATTTCACCCATGAAACTAACTTCTCCAGTTAATGGTGTTGCATACGGGTACAAAGTAGCGGCTAAATTATAGGTGTGCTGTTTAGTGATAGAAGGCAAATAGTTTGTTGGAACATCGAAAAGTTTTAGGTTTCGATCACCACGGAAACTCATGTTGTCGATGTATTTCACCGCTGTATTTACACCAAAACCGCTACCGCTGTAAGAAGCGTTCAAAAAGAATGCTTTACCTTTTCTGTATATGTAGGCGTTGTCTGCGCTTGGATCATTGATTTTCTCGGCATATTCAGCTGAGAGAGCGAGTGCATTTCTATTCAACTGCAAACGAACGGCTGCATTCGAGACGTTATCAGGAGTTAAGAAAATCAGCGTGTCTTGAAATCGCGTTTGTCCATTTTGATATCTACTCACAAAACTTCCTCCCAATGTGAATTGGGTTGGTTTTTCAGCAAGTCTCTTAAAAATCGAGTTCAAATTAAATTCAACATCGCTGCCGCGGATAATACCATCGGCGTTGGTAACGCGGCTATCGAAATCTAAGCGTTGACGACCATAAATACCTTTCAGCGTTATTCCTTTTCTAGGAGTAACAATCAAACGAGCTCCATCAAGCGCATTGTCAATCCCAAGGTTAGGCTCCCAATAGGTGCGAAGGGTTAATCCATTTCCGAATTGCTCATAAAAATTTCCAATGGTAACATTGAAAATACTGTCTTGATATTGAACGAATCTATTTCCAATACCGGTTCCTTTGTAACGGTTTTGAGCACTGAACCCTTGAATCGCGTTATTGTATGTTTCGAATCGCATCCCGGCACTAAAGCCACCTTGCGTATACATCAGGTTTCCAAAACCATTAATAGCAGTGGTAGCCGGCGGAACAGTAGCCCCAATAAGCGAGTCCTCGCTATACTGTTGCGAAAGAATCTGGAAATTTCCGTGGAGCTGCCCCGTTTTCTTTGGGTCGCCTTGGGCTTGCGCATAACATGCGAAAACAAGCAAAGACGAAAACACAAGTAACTTTTTCATTCTATTCATTGCGCCTCGAAATTACGGCGCATTCTGAAATAAAAAAAGCCCTTTCGGGCTTAAGAGTTGGAATTAAGAAAATTACTTCTTCAATTTTAAAAGCTGTTCGTGCACTTCCGCTTCATCTCCTTCTGCGTAGTTGTTGTGCTGCCAAACAATTTTTCCAGTTCCGTCTACTAAAAATGTATGAGGGACATTGTTCACACCCAAAGCTTGAGCGAACTGTTTATTGCTGTCTAGCAGAATTTCATATGGCCACATGACGCTACTTACATATGGGGCAACGCGCATAACGGAGCGCTGATCATCGATAGATACTGCTATGATTTTAACCCCAGTTTCAGCTTGCCAGTCTTCGTATAGATCTAAGTAGTTGTTTAACTCTTTTTTACAAGGACTACACCAAGTTGCCCAGAAGCAGATTAAGGTTGGTTTGCCGTCTTGCGCGAGACTGGCGGTGTTAATGGTTTTTCCATTTAAATCTTTTAACGAGATACTTGGAAGAGATTCTTGTGCAGATGAACTAAAAGAAACGAGCAAGAATAAAAGGCCAATCGGTAAACGCATAGAATTTTTTTTTAAAAGTAAATAACTTTTGCCAATCACTGTACCAAAAAAAAAGAGCCGACGCATCGTCGGCTCTTCTTCCTTGAAAAGATCAAGATTATTTTACAGAAACACGAACAGTGTTAGAGGTTCCGTTGATAGTTACATTCAACATGTAAACACCAGCAGAAAGATTAGAAACATCTAAACGTGAAGTGTAGTTTCCAGCAGCTTGGCTACCGATGTACTCAGTCATTACGCGCTCACCAACTACGTTGATAACGTCAACAGTTACAACACTGTTGTTAGTTAAACCGTAAGCAACATTGATGAAATCGTTTGCAGGGTTAGGGTATACGCTAACACCAGCAGAAAGATTAACTTCTTCGATTCCTACAACAGTGTTTACATTAGAAAGAGCTGTAACTGAAGCGAAGTTGGACGTTCCGTCGTAGTTAACCAATGAAGAGAAAGCAGTACCTGCATCTGTAACAGTAGTAACGAACATATGTCCATTTGCAACACCACCAGTGTACTGCATCTCATAGAATCCATCACCATAAAGGTCATTTGCAGTGAACGTGTAACATCCAGTTGAAGGAAGGAAAACATCCACCATCTTAGAAGAGTAGTCAGCAGGAATTGGCGCAGCGCCGTAATTAGCAGAAGCTACAACATTACCAGCGTCGTCAGTAATTTCCCAAGATGATTCTTCTGGGTAACTGTCAAACAAGATGTCAATTTTAACGTGTGTTGTTCCGTTGTCTGCAAAGGTTATAGGAGCAGCAAGAGCGTTGTTTGAAGTGTTGTCATCTGGAGATGTAATCGAAACATTTAAAGTAGCGTTTCCTGAAATTGAAGTTGTTCCAACCAATACCTCAGTTACATCATAAGTTCCTAAGTTTCCTGACCAGTTGTAAGTCAATGGAGTGTTACCACCAGTAACGTTAATAGTACATGCAGTTAATGGTGAAGATCCGCCATTTTGAATTTTCACATATACATCAACGTTATTACATGTTTCAGTTTGTCCAGTATAGCTAAATAAAGCTGGATCATTTGAAATGGCAGTTGGAGCAGGACAATCTACTATAGTAGCGTAAAGACCAGCTGCATCAAGTTGACCAACTTCTTCTACTGTTCTGAAGTTTGGACAAATTTTGTAGATAGTAGGGAAGAACGCAATCGCGTAATCATTGTTAATAGAGTTAGCCACTGCAGCAGCAGGATTAGCCATTGGAAACTCAATTGGAGTTCCCGCTGGGTTTAACCAGTTACCTTGTGTGCCAGCTGTTGTTCCAGCCATGTCAGCAGCCGTAGTGCTACCGTCACCATCAATCCAAATTACCATAACGTCATCGGTTGTAGTTGCAGATACACCAGGAGCACCAGCTGGGCCGTGGTTGATATACAATTCATCTAGAGCATTAGTGTTGTGATAGTTCCAACATGGACCGCACCATGTAGCCGAGATGTCAAGATATACAGTATATCCGTCATTTAAGTAATTGTAAAGGTTGTGAGTAACACCGAACTGGTCAGTGATTGTGAAATCCTCTGCGTAAGAACCAGCAGGCAATTGAGCAAAAGACATTGTCGACGACATTACGGCAACAATCATCAAGAGTAGAGCTTTTTTCATGTGATAAATTATTAATAGGTTTACTTTAGGGCAACGAATATAAAGAAATATTTCGTCCAATTACTTTTTTATATCTTTGGAAAATGAAAAAAAATCTTCTCTTTTTTGGATTCGCGCTTTCTTTCATGGTTACGTCAGCGCAAAGTATGGTGTTGGTGAATCCTGTTACCCAGGTAGTAGGTGATGCTACCACACTAACTGGTGCAGGCGAAATGGTAGCGGAATGGCCAGTAACAAATATCTCTAATGCGAGCATTTCTTTGAAGTGCAGTAGAAGTGTTATTTCTTCAGTAGCCGGCACCTCCAATTATTTTTGTTGGGGAGTTTGCTTTGGTGAAACCACCAATGTTTCTTTGATTGCTCAAACCATACTACCGAGCGATACCAATCACACTTTTTATGCTCATTATAAACCTTTAGGAAATCCAGGTCAAACGATTATCAGTTATTGCTTTTTCAATACCACTAATCCCTCCGATCAAGCTTGTCAGAATGTTAGCTTCTGTTATGAATCGGATTGCGCAATGTCGGTATCTGAAGAAAATTCTACGAAGTTCGAATTGGTGGGAAGCAACCCATTAAAAGGTCTTAGCTTTATCAATTATCAAATGCCTCAGGGTTTAAACGAAGGGCAATTGCTCATCACAAACACTCTGGGAGAATTAGTCGAAAAGTCCACAGTGAAAGGTAATTCAGGAAGTATTCTTTTGAATGCGCAAGACTATTCTTCAGGTGTATACCAATTTACCCTATCAACTTCGAAAGGAAAACAGACCATTCGCATAGTAGTAGAATAATTCTAGAAAGTTTTAAGCAAGGACAACCTCGATTTTCGAGGTTGTTTTATTTTTGCAAACCCAAACAAATAACATGAAGCAAATTAAGAGGAAAGAGGCACTCGATTACCAC
>JBIKRF010000178.1:0-2541 GCA_044349305.1 Flavobacteriales bacterium | reverse complement strand
CTACTCCTGCCCATTTGTTGCGAATGCAATGCAAGACGAAGTTGTGCCAATTCTCTCCCGCAGCAACACGCACGTACACATGCATGTCGTCTTCCTGCTCTAATTCAATTCCGAATAATCTATTTTGGAGTACAACAGCGTCTACGTTCTGCGTGAACAGAATATTGCTTCCGCCGCCCAAGACAAGTAGGTTGCTCTTGGTCTGACGAGCATATTCCAATGCCTCTTCCACATGAGCATGCTCTTCAATACGCGCAAATTCTTTCGCAATCGTTGAAATGCCAAATGTGTTGTGCGACAACAGGTCAACATTTTTTTCAAGTTGAAGTTTCATGAAGTAAAGAAAAGAAAGGAATGGGAAGAGCTACCCTTGGTTCTCGCCGTTATTCGAACATGCTTCTGTTCAAATGGATTTCAATTTATAATTGGAAGAAATGCGGTCTTTTATTTCGATGTACTCGTCGCTAGTAATGAATTCCGCGCCATTCCCGCCTTCTAAGAGATCAAGCACGTAAATACGGTCGGCATGCGTAACGGCATTGTTGGTGTGAATGAAGAACGAAGTGCCCATAACTACCACTTCTTCAAAAGTTGTTGAGGAAAAGATTTGAACAATGCGTTTTCCTTCTGGAAATTTTAGAAACTTTGGGAAATCCATACTGCGAATATGCAAACAAATTCAGAAGAACTTTTTTTAAAGCGAATAGCACAAGAATTAATTGACAAACACGGGAAAGATTTACATCGCGTTTTGTTGGTCTTGCCGAGTAATCGCTCGAAAGTTTTTTTGAAGAAATTTCTTTTCGAAATTTTAGGATCGGCTTTTTTAACGCCGCAGTTGGTCTTGCTTCCGCAATTTGTTAAATCTGTTGTGAAGGAAAGAACAGAAGAGAAATTGAGTTTACTTCTTCTCCTTTATCGCGCCTATACCGAAGTCGTTGAATCTCCCGATTCGTTCGAAGTATTCATGAAGTGGGGAAGTATGGCGCTCGATGATTTCAACGACATAGATGTCGCGTTGGCCAATCCGGGCGAGGTGTTCAAGAATTTAAAAGATGTAAAAGACATTGAGAATTGGAGTTTCGGTATTCAACCGCTAACCGATGCCCAAGAAGATTACGCCGACTTTTGGCTCGATCTCGGAAAAGTATACCGTCGTTTTGTCGAATTGCAAAACGAGCAACACGCATACAGTTACGCTCGCTTGAACAGAGCCATGGCAGAGGAGAAGGTGGACGTGAATTTTCCATCGAATGCAGATGCGGTTTATTTTGTAGGTATCACAGCGTTTTCAAAAGCTGAAGAGAAATGGATTATGCGTTTGCATAAAACAGGTAAAGTGTTTTTCCATTTCGATGCAGACGCCTATTACGTAAACAATCCCATTCACGAAGCGGGAATTTTCTTCCGTTCATGGGAAGAGAGAAGAATGCCTATTGCGAAGTCAGACGACTTCAATACCCGTTCGCGCACAATCACTTTTTCGAAAGTGGTAACGCCTTTGGCTTCCGCCTTCGCGGCTTCCAAATTGGTTAATGAAATGAAAGAAGAAGATCGCGCGAATACCGCTGTGGTCTTGGTTCAACCGTTTTTACTTCGTCCGTTTTTAAACGGATTGTCCATAGATTCACCTGTGAATGTGGCGTTGGGATACCCCATTGATCAGGTGTCTTTGTTCCGTGTCGTTCGCATGCTCTTACGCATGTGGAGCCGCTTGTCGAAGGAAGTTAAGAAGGGAATGTATTACAAAGACTTTTCGCAATGGATTCTTCAAACCGATTTAGACGTGCTTCTTTCTTCTTCGCAGCGAAGAGAAATTCAGCGTTATGTCATGCGCCGAAAATTCATTTACATCCGTGAAAAGGAATTGAAAGAGCTGGTTCAAGAATTACCAGCCATGGAAGTTCTGCAGGATTTGCTTACCACGGAGAATTTTAATTTACCAAATTGCATTTCTCGGTTGAAGAATTTCCTGACGGTGTTTGTGGAATCTGACCAGACCGATGAGTTGACGAAAGAAACAGCGTTGCGTCTTCAGCAAATTTTAGGACGCATTGAAATGCATATGGAAGCAAATGCATTTTTGAATGAAGTGCCGTTGCTCGATTTGTTGTTTCAGCATTATGCTTCGCAGGAGAACATTGCATTTCAGGGAGAACCGTTGGAGGGCTTACAAGTGTTGAGCATGGTCGAAACACGCGCGGTTGACTTCAAACATGTCATTATAGTTGGTGCGAATGACGAGCAGTTTCCTGGAAATGGAAGAGCACAGTCTCTCATTCCTTTTGATCTGCGAAAGGCTTTCGAGTTGCCTTCGCCTGAAGAGCGTGAGGGTACGATAGCGTATTCATTTTATCGCTTGTTGCAGCGCGCTGAAGATGTTCGAATGCTTTATCACACGTTGAGTTCAGATTACAAGATGACAGAGCCTTCCAGATATCTTTTGCAAATTGAACAAGAGTTAACAGGATACGGAAACCGAACGAACGTTCGGTATGAAGACTTCGAGCACAGCAATAAGTTTTTGCAGACGGGTGAAGA
>JBIKRF010000088.1:0-9682 GCA_044349305.1 Flavobacteriales bacterium | reverse complement strand
AGACTACTCCACTGTCACGCTCTTCGCTAAATTCCTTGGCTGATCTACGTTGCAACCACGCATGATGGCAACGTGATAAGAGAATAACTGAAGCGGAATAACGGAGACAATTGGAACAAGGCTGTCATCTGTTCGTGGAATCTCAATTATGTAATCAGCCATTCCTTTTACTGTTTTATCTCCCTCGGTTACGATGGCAATGATTTGGCCTTTGCGCGCTTTTACTTCTTGGATGTTACTTACAACTTTTTCATAAGAAGCGCCCTCAGTTGCAATAACAATGACAGGCATGTTTTCGTCGATCAACGCAATAGGTCCATGCTTCATCTCAGCGGCTGGATATCCTTCAGCGTGGATGTATGAAATTTCTTTAAGCTTCAACGCGCCCTCTAAAGCTACTGGAAAGCTATAACCTCTTCCAAGGTACAAAGCGTTCGAGCAATGCTGATATTTGGCCGCTATGGACTCTGTAATGGCATTTGTCTTCAACACTTGCTCAACCTTTAGAGGAAGAGAACCTAATTCGGCCATTAAACGTGAAGTTCTTTCGTTTGAAATAACGCCGCGCTTTTGAGCCACACTCAAGGCAATTTGATAAAGTACAACAACCTGAGCAGTAAAAGCTTTTGTTGATGCAACTCCGATTTCTGGACCCGCGTGGGTATATGCGCCGCAATGTGTAGCGCGGGAAATTGAACTTCCAACAACATTACAAACTCCGAAAATTAAAGCGCCGCGCTCTTTTGCTAATTCAATAGCCGCAAGGGTGTCTGCTGTCTCTCCCGATTGAGAAATAGCAATAACAATATCGGTCGGATAAATAATAGGGTTTCTATATCTGAATTCGCTAGCGTATTCAACTTCTACAGGAATTCGCGCAAAGTCTTCAAATAAATATTCTGCAACAAGACCCGCGTGCCAAGAGGTTCCGCAAGCAACGATTAAAATACGCTGCGCAGTTTTCCAACGCTCTTCATGTTCATCTATTCCGCTCATTTTAATGAGTCCGGTTTTTAAGTTCACACGACCGCGAATAGAGTCTTCAATACTGCGAGGCTGCTCGTGAATTTCTTTCAACATGAAAGAATCGTAACCACCTTTTTCAATGGCTTCAAGCTTTAGTTCTAATGCTTGAATGTATGGGGTTTGACTTTGGTTTTCAATATTCACAATGGTTAAGCCCGAAGTACGATCTACGCGCGCAACCTCTTCATCGTTTAGGTAAACAACATTCTTGGTGTACTCGATAATTGGCGTGGCATCACTAGCGATATAAAAATCGTCGTTAGAGCCAATTCCGATAACCAATGGACTTGATTTCTTTGCAACGATAAGTTGATCGGCGTTGGACTTATCCATGACAACGATAGCGTATGCGCCGTGCACCTCAGAAAGCGCAAGACGAACAGCTTCAAAGAGACTTACCTTTTCTGCGTTGCGAACGTCTTCTATCAAATGAACTAAAACCTCAGTATCGGTATCGCTTAAAAACACATGCCCGCGATTCATTAACTCTTGTTTAATGGAAGCGTAGTTTTCAATAATACCGTTATGAATTAAAGCGATTGAACCATCGCCACTGCAATGCGGGTGTGCGTTTACGTCGTTCGGAACACCGTGAGTTGCCCAACGGGTGTGACCAATTCCAATGTGAGAAATAGGTTTTATTGCGCCGACCACATTTTCTAAATCAACAACTTTTCCCTTACATTTTTTTACAACAAGTTCTCCATTTTCAATGTATGCCAAGCCAGCACTGTCGTAACCACGATATTCTAAACGACTAAGACCTTTTATTACCTTTTCATAAACAGGTTCGTTCCCGAGATAACCAACAATTCCACACATAAGATTTTTTTTAATTTGAATATGTAATAATCAAACGAGTGTTTTCGCTTGACGTACTTGAATAATTTGGGCCGTGCAATACCATGCGATTAACAGTAACCCCGGCAGCTCCGGAAACAATGAAAAGAGGGGCATTTTCCAACTCACCAGAAATAACCTTTTGAACATATTGGGTAATGTTCAAGCGATATCTTTTGTTAGACTCTTCCACACCTCCGCCGATGTTTCCGCTAAACTGATCGGGTAACGCAACCAAAGTCCCTTCACTGTTTTGGTAGAAGATGAAGATTTGTGATGCGGGCGCAAGCCGAAAATCAGGTTCGTAAGGAATGACTAATTCTGCTTTATTTATGATTTGCCCAGCATTGGTTTGAAGATCGAGAAGGTTAGGAATTACCAATTTCGTTTTAAGGCCAGCCCCTGCTTGCAAGTACAACAAAGATTGATTTGCTAGCGTATCAGTTGAGACGAATCCCTGTAAATTCGGTTCAGTAGCATATTCATAAAAATGCTGAAGTCGAGAATACCTTCCGCAATCCGATGTTACCGGGAATTCATAAAAAGTAGTGTCGGCTAATCCACCATTATCGAAACGATAGTACACAGTTATTTTGCTATTGATGTTCGTAAGATCGAGGCCAACGACACCCATCGGATTTGATCCAGTTTCAACTTTCAGACCTTTGAAATATGAATGAAAATTTTCATCTGATTCCAATGCAGTTGGATCTGTGGGCTGCATTAATCTTGTTCCTAAGCTGTTTTGAAGAGGAATTCTAAGCTGTGGAGAAAGAGAGTCACCAACACCTCCTAAGTATGTTTTGGGTCTGAACTGAAATGTTTGAAAAGGGTTAGCCAACAAATTTTCATTGTACGCAGGAGCGTTATAAGAACTGTTGAACCCAGAACCTTTAGGTAAATCTGCGCTCAACTCTTTCACGGAAAGATAACCTTCTCCTAAAGAGCCGTATGAATAACCGGAATAGGCGACAGAGAAGATAACAGAATCAACTTCGAACATTTCTGGAAAGGACGGGTTTGCTCCCGATAGCACAAATTGTGTTGAGAAGCTAGCTAAAGTTCTACCGAAAATATCGTCGGTATATGAACCCAACAAACAAACAGAAAGCTCATCGGTAGAAAGAGTGTCCTCACGTACGATATAACCAATAATACTGGCAGTATCCGTTTGATTAGCATACAACACATCTTCTTGCGGAAGAAGTCCATCTGCCTGCAAATCCGTTGGCTTTTTACAAGCGCTGAAGGAAAATCCTATGAGGGCGCTAAGCAAGAAGAGGGTGTTCCTCATGAGTTAATCTATCAATATTGGTTTTGCCGCGTGAACAGTATCAAAAAACTCATCGATTGCCCCATGGAAGTCCTCACTCTCGTATGCCTTCAGAACAGGAACACTGAGTTTGTTAACCTCTTCCATAAGCTTTGGATTTATATCTTCATCGTGAATTACAACTCCATCGGCATGGCTAAGTGCAACCTTCATAAGGTTCACATAATTTGAAGTAGAAAGATCTCCGAGGTGCTGCTGTGCTACATGATCGAATTGCACTTTTTTAGAAAGTCCTTTATCGATAGATCCAGCGAAATCATCTTTGTATAGAGAGATTACAATTTTACTCTCTGCAAAATGAGGGTCGCCAGCGTATACATGCTTAACATACAAAGGCATTAATGCAGAGAACCAACCATGACAATGCACGATATCTGGAGCCCAGCCTAATTTTTTCACCGTTTCAAGAACGCCCTTTGAAAAGAAAATCATTCGCTCTCCGTTGTCCGAGAATGGTTTTCCAGCTTCGTCATGTAAGTATGCCTTACGGTGAAAAAACTCTTCGTTATCGATGAAATAAACCTGCAAACGAATTTGAGGGATACTTGCAACTTTAATAATAAGCGGATGATCTGTATCGTCTACAATCAAGTTCATTCCAGATAAACGAATAACTTCGTGTAGTTGATGTCTACGTTCGTTAATCTTTCCAAAGCGCGGCATGAAAATGCGCGTTTCCTTGCCTCTTTCGTGCATGGCTTGTGGAATTTGACGAACTTGATTCGCTATAGTTGATTCCGGAGTGAATGGAAAAATTTCTTGACTTACAAAAAGAACTTTTGTTTTTTGCATAGAGATGTTTAGGTTTGCCTGAATTCAGTTTGCAAAGATATTATAAATCTTTTTTGAATTTTGCAACTTTTTGGCCTTAAAATACTGAAATGAAGGGAACTTCGTGCGAAATAGCTGTTTTACAGCATGTTGATGAGATGATGGCGTTTAGCACGAAGTGCAGAAACGAAGGCCGAACAATAGGATTTGTTCCTACAATGGGCGCCTTGCACGAGGGTCATTTATCTTTAATAGCCAGAGCCAGGGCCGAATGCGACGTTGTCATCTGCTCCATTTTTGTTAATCCAACTCAGTTTAACGACCCAAAAGACTTGCTTCTTTATCCGCGCACGGAAGACGCTGATATTGAACTCTTAAAAAGTGCAGGTTGTGATCTGGTTTTTGTTCCGTCTGTTGCGGGAATGTATCCTACCGGACAAGAGGTTCAAGATTATGATTTCGGAACACTTACTTCCGAGTGGGAGGGTCTTTATAGACCCGGCCATTTTAACGGAGTTATTACAATTGTTAAACGTTTGTTCGAGATTGTTCTTCCTCACAAATCATTTTTTGGAAAGAAAGATTTCCAACAATATTCTGTAATTCGTGAGTGGGTGAAACGTTTTGAAATTAACGTGGAAATAGTGGGTTGCGATACCGTAAGAGCTTCAAGCGGATTGGCCCTAAGTTCAAGAAACAAGAGACTTTCAAGTGAGCAAGCAACTCTTGCTACAGCTTTTTCAAAAGCGCTGTTATTTCTTCAAGAAAATAAAAAGAGCAACAATGTAAATGCACTTCTTGAAGAAGCAACGGGGTTGTTTATTGAAAAGGAACAAATTGAACTTCAATATTTCACCATTACCAACTCAGAAACGTTAGAACCACTGGAAAAATTGAGCGACGCAAAACATCAAGTTGCGCTAATTGCCGGCTTTATTGGCGGAGTTAGATTAATTGATGAGTTGGAATTGGGCTAATCGTTTTCTTCTTCTGGATTGTAGTTTTTCTCTTCCCAACGATTTACGGCAACAGCGGCAACAGCGTTTCCAACAACGTTCGTAGCAGAGCGTCCCATATCGAGCACATGATCTACCCCTAAGAGCAGAAGCAAACCCGCTTCTGGAATTCCAAATGTAGCGAGGGTTCCGGCTATTACAACAAGCGATGCGCGCGGCACCCCAGCAATTCCTTTGCTTGTTACCATGAGCGTTAGAAGCATGGCGGCTTGATCAGCCCAACTTAAATCAATACCATAACTCTGTGCAATGAACAAACTAGCAAAGGTCATGTACATCATGCTTCCATCTAAATTGAAACTATATCCCAATGGCAGAACGAAACTCACGATTCTATTTCTGCAACCGAATCGCTCTAATTCTTCCAATAATTTCGGATAAGCCGCTTCACTTGATGCGGTAGAGAAGGCCAGGAGTAGTGGAGACTTAATGCGAGCGGTCAATTGAACTACCCGTTTTCCAACAATAAGAAAGGCTACGAAGAGTAAAATAATCCAAAGCAAGAAGAGCCCGCTATAAAATTCTCCGATGAATAGCGCATAGGATGAAAGGACCCCAATCCCTTTTTTCGCGACAACAGATGTCATAGCTGCGAACACCGCGAATGGCGCGACATACATAACCATAGATGTTATTCGAAGCATCACGTGTCCGAGTGCATCCATGGCTTTCACAATGATCTCTCCCTTCTTTCCAAGCGCTGCGGTTGCTGTTCCGAAAAACAATGCGAAGATGACAATCTGAAGAATTTCATTTGTTGCCATGGATTCGATAACACTGGAAGGGACAATGTGAACGACAAATCCTTTTAGCGTTAAAGCTGCTTTGTCAATGCCAGACTCCATTGCTTCCGGAGGAAGAGGAACTTGTAGTGATTTGCCGGGCTGATAAAGGTTTACCAAGAGTGCTCCCAACAAAAGAGAAATGAAAGAGGCTGAAACAAACCAAAGCATGGTTTTTCCACCAATACGCCCAACTGTTTTCATATCGCCCAATTTCGCAACTCCGGCAACCAACGTGGCAAGCACGAGAGGAGCGATAATCATTTTAATTAGACGAAGGAAAATATCGGTAAAGATGGAAAGAATCTCAAGGATTTTTTTAAGCGTTGCATTCTGTGATTCAGAAACATCAATACTTTTTTGATATTTTGATATTTCTGTTGAGGCGTTTTTAGTACTGATAATACAGGCTAAAGCCGCGTCATACTTTTCGCTTTCTGAGATCGAATCGTTTGAAAGAATGGAAGAGAGCTCAGATGACGCGGGAATCTGATTTGCAGATAAATCTTTCGCAAGAAGCTCTAACGCTTCTTTTTTCGTTTTTTGTGGGGGAGCTGGATAGGAAACGTTGAGGGCGTAGCCCACGCCAATTCCAATAAATAAAGCGATGAATATCCATGTGGAAAGACCTCCGAATTTTTTCATAAAAGAAAATTTTCCCGAAGATAACCCGTAAGCCTACAATTCTTCTTGGAGGTGGTGAAGAATTTTTTTCTCAATAACGCCCGTTATGCCCGGAACACCTACGCCAAGTTTATTGGAACACCGAACCTCTACCTCAACAGCTTCTCCGTCTTCAGTAATTCGAATGACACAAGTTCTTCCCAATGCAAATATGCGCAGACCTTGTTGAGCATAGATATAACCCTTTTTGTCGTTAATGTCGCGTATGTAAAACCGTTCTTTGTGCAAAAGGTCGGTCAACGCATTGATTACAGCGTGCTTTGTGCAGTGAAAATTACCTTTATGCAAAATAAAAGGGGGTTAGATTAAGGATAGCAAGCTAAAATTAGGACCTAACTCCCTTTAAACCAAAAGGTTTAGAAAAAACAAAGATTTAATATGCTTCACCTTTACTTTTTTTCCCGAGCAGCATCTCGGAATGACTTTGTATCAATGATTACATAACCTCCGGTGCTGTCGCCATACTTAGCAGGAACACCACCCGTGTATACGGTAATGTTGCTTATTCCGCTGGATGGAATGTTCAAAGGAGTTCCACGAATTTTCACACCATCTATGTAGTAAACAACACTACCAGAGCGGCTTCCTCGAAAATAAAGTTCTTCGCCACGGTCGCTCGTTTTAATGTCACTTGACATGGAAGAGAGTATGGCCTTCAAAGACCCTCCGTTCGCGGCGGCGTTATTTTTTAGCTCTTTTGCCCCCAATGAAATTGCGGTTCCTCCGTTGATGTCGAT
The DNA here is from genome assembly GCA_044349305.1 of Flavobacteriales bacterium. GTDB lineage: Bacteria > Bacteroidota > Bacteroidia > Flavobacteriales_D > Sanyastnellaceae > CAIZGX01. The sequence continues at coordinate 2,493 of JBIKRF010000088.1, read as the reverse complement.
CAGCGGTTTTTCAGCACGAATGATTAAGGGTCCGCCGGTTCCGTAGCTAGCTGTGGTTAAGGTGAAGTCAGATAATTTTCGAATCTGATCGGACTTAACTTGAACGTCGCTTACCTGTAATTGGCTATATCCAATAAGGTCGTAGAATAGTGTATACGTTCCGGGTTCAACACCATTGATTCGGTATACCCCTCTTTCATCGGTTGCCGCGCCTACAACAATACCGTTGTTTTCTGCACGTACAATTACGCCCGAAATAGGGTTGTTATTTTCATCGATGATTTTCCCGAAGATTTCACCGTGAGATTGAGCAGCCATTCCCAGAGCAAGAAGCAAGCTCGCGAGTAGTGTAATTGTTTTCATAGTCGTTATTTTTCTCTAAGCTAATTTTTTTATAGCGTTGATTTTTTCAAAGAAATTCGAAAAATTACCATTCAAAACACAGAAATGATTTTAATTATTTCCAACATTCCCGAAGCATAGACTATCTTCGCCGCAAATTACTTTTCACTCCATGAGTGACGCTATCAAACACGAATGCGGGATCGCATTTTTAAGACTGAAGAAACCTCTTCAGCATTACACCGATAAATACGGAACTGCTTTTTACGGACTAAACAAAATGTATCTCCTTATGGAGAAAGAGCATAACCGCGGCCAAGACGGCGCCGGTTTAGCCAACATTAAATTAGATCCTGAACCAGGAAAAAAATATATTTCGCGTATTCGAAGTAACGACGCTCAGCCTGTTCGCGAAGTGTTTGCGAAAGTGATGAATCGCTTTTCTGAATTAGCGAAAAAAAATCCTGATAAACTTAAAAATGCTCAGTATCTAAAAAACAATTTTGCTTTTACAGGTGAGGTGTTTTTAGGTCACTTAAGATATGGAACTTACGGAGGAAACAGCATTGAAAACTGCCACCCATTTCTTCGTCAAAACAACTGGATGACCCGTAACCTCGTGCTTGCAGGTAATTTCAATCTGACCAATGTAGATGAATTGTTTGGCTTATTGGTTGAATTGGGGCAACATCCGAAAGAGCGCACCGACACTGTTACGGTGATGGAAAAGATTGGTCATTTCCTCGATGAAGAAAACCAAGTTCTTTTCAATCAGTATCACCAACAAGGGTATTCAAACCAACAGATTTCAGAGTTAATAGCCAAGAATATAGATATTCAACGAGTGCTACAACGCGCAAGCAAAGATTGGGACGGAGGGTTTGCCATGGTTGGAATGTTGGGTCATGGCGATGCGTTTGTTTACCGCGATCCGAATGGAATTCGCCCCGCTTTTTATTACGAAGATGATGAGGTGTGTGTCGTTGCAAGCGAGCGTCCACCCATTCAAAGCGCGTTCAATGTTCCATTGGATCAGATTAAAGAAATTCCAGCAGGATGTGCCTATGTGGTGAAGAAAGATGGAAGTTCTTCATTGAAGGAAATTAGACCATCAACGGCTTTAACACCCTGTTCGTTTGAACGCATTTATTTTTCAAGAGGAAACGACGCTTCTATTTATCAAGAGCGTCAAGATCTTGGAAAGAATATCGTTCCGCGTGTTTTACAGGAAGTGAATTACGACTTGGAAAACACTGTCTTTTCTTTCATTCCTAATACGGCAGAAACTGCGTTTTACGGAATGATTAAAGCGTTAGAAGATCATTTGAACGATGTGAAAATTCAAAAACTTACATCGGGTTCTTGGTCGAATGAAGAGATAGAAGCAATTGTTCGGAAGCGTGCTCGCATTGAAAAAATTGCGATTAAGGATGTGAAAATGCGCACCTTCATTACACAAGATTCTGCACGCGATGAAATGGTTTCGCATGTTTATGATGTCACTCATGGAACCGTAAAACCAGGCGTTGACACACTCGTGGTTATAGATGATTCGATTGTTCGTGGAACGACTCTGAAGAAATCTATTATTAAAATGTTGGATCGTTTAGAGCCAAAAAGAATCATCATTGTTTCTTCAGCACCGCAAATTCGCTACCCCGATTGTTACGGCATTGACATGGCGAAAATGGGCGATTTCATTGCCTTTCAGGCGATCGTTTCTTTGTTGAAGCGAGATGGCAAAGATGGAATACTCGATGTTATTTATAAGAAGTGTAAAGACCAAGAAAATGTCCCGAAAGAACAAGTAAGAAACTACGTGAAGGAAGTCTACGAAGCATATTCACAGGAAGAAATTTCTGAAATGGTAGCTAAGTTGGTTACTCCTGAAGGAACGAAAGCCAAGGTTAGCGTGCTTTTCCAAACCATAGAAGGTCTTCACAATGCGTGCCCTGACAATAAAGGAGACTGGTATTTCTCTGGTAATTATCCAACACCTGGTGGAAATAAAGTAGTCAACAAGGCTTTCATCAATTACATGGAAGGTCGCACTGCACGAGCATACTAGAATGCTAACCCCATTCTTATGTAGGTGAATAAATCTACCGACATTTGTCCTATTCGTTCTTTCGATTGTTGATGACCAATGCG
>JBIKRF010000177.1:0-2569 GCA_044349305.1 Flavobacteriales bacterium | reverse complement strand
CGCACACGCTTGTATCCTACTTTTTCCATAACGGCTAAAAAATCTTTTCCGGAAGGGAACTGAGCTACCGACTCTGGAAGATATTCATACGCGCGACTGTCTTTCGAAACCCACTTGCCCAATGTTGGCATGATGAATTTGAAATAAAATCCGAACAACTGTTTAATGGGGAAATGCTTCGGACGTGAAAACTCTAGAACGACTCCTACTCCGTTCGGACGCAGCACGCGTAACATTTCGCGCATGCCTTGTTCAAGGTTTTCAAAATTCCGAACACCGAACGCAACGGTGTAGGCATCGAAGGTGTGGTCTTCAAAAGGAAGATTTTCCGAATCGCCTTTTCTTAATTCAATAATTTGTTCGAAGCCTCTTTCCTTCACCTTCTTCCTTCCCACTTCCAACATTCCCTCTGAAATATCTACTCCAACAATTGACGAAGCGTTCAATTTCGACTTCACCGCCTGAAGGGCGAAATCAGCTGTTCCTGTAGCAACATCGAGTACTTTCTTCGGATGGTATTTCTTCAAAATACGAATGGCACGTTTGCGCCAGATGATATCGATTCCCAGGGAGAAGAAGTGATTCAGAAAATCATAGCTGTGCGCAATCTGATCGAACATTTGTTCAACCTCTTCCTTCTTTCCACCTTGATTGTAGGGCTTAACTGTTTCCATACTTACATGAATTCGATTTCCATCGATTTTGTTCAAACTGAAACAGCAATTCGCTCTGCTTCCAACTGTAATAATTCTTTGTCTATCGGAACTACCCCCACCTTCTCGCACACCAAACCACCAGCAAGATTGGCTATTTCCGCAATATCTGCCAAGTTCCAATTGGATGCCAAAGCCAATGTAGCAACAGCAATAACCGTATCTCCAGCTCCAGAGACATCAACGATTTCGCGTTTGTGCGCTGCATGGGTTGAATAATTCGTTCCGTCGAAAGAAGTAACTCCGTGTTCAGAACGCGTAACCATAACCCCTTCCGCATTTAATTCATTTCGAAGATTAACCAATGATTGCTCAATAGCACTCGTATCATCAGCAGCAAATTCCACCTTCATTCCTTCCTTCAACTCTTTCAAATTCGGCTTGAAGAGCGAACAGCCTTTATACAAATTGAAATTCTTCAATTTAGGATCTACGCTTACTGGAATGTTCAAGCTTTTAGCCTTCGAAATAACATATTCAATGACTCTTGGGGTAAGAACACCTTTATCATAATCTTCAAAGACTATGGCGTCTACTTTCTGCCTACTTAATATCTGATCGATACAATCAAGTAAGTTTCTTTCATCTGTTGCTGAAAGCGGCCAAGTAATTTCATCATCGATTCGAACGATGTGGTGCCCGCCTGAAATGACGCGCGTTTTAACGGTTGTCATTCGCTCGGTTGAATCTATAATTCCTTCCGTACTAAAACCCAATTCCTTTGCGGTCTTTCGGAAGATATCGCCTTTCGATCCGTCACCTACTACCGAGCACATAATTGCCTTTGCTCCCAAGGTGTTCACGTTTAACGCTACGTTTGCAGCGCCACCCAATCGATTTTCTTTTTTCTGAATATGCACCACCGGAACAGGCGCTTCAGGAGAGATACGCTCTACCTTTCCCCATAAATAGGCATCGATCATAACGTCGCCAACAACCAAAATGGTCATGTCTGACAGCGAGTTGAAAAACGATTGAACAGATTCTTTCTTCACTTTACAAAGGCTTTAGTTCGGATAAGGCTTGCGCCATGCGAGAAACAGCTTGATCTAAATTCTCTTCAGACGTAGCGTATGAAATTCGAATACAATTTGAATCTCCGAAAGCATCTCCAGCTACCGTTGCAACATAAACTTTGCGCAACAAGTACATGGCCATATCTTCAGAACTCTTCACAACGGTTTCACCGTCTGTGTTGTTGAAGTATGCAGTAACGTCTATGTAAAAATAAAACGCTGCCTCCGGTAAATTAATTTTCAATCCAGGGATTTTCGAAAGCCCTTCATACACACGATCTCTGCGCGTTTTAAATATGGCAATCATTTCATTGACAACAGATGGATCAGCTTCCAAAGCTGCTTTGGCGGCCATTTGCGCTATGGTGTTGGCACCACTCGTAATCTGTCCTTGCATCTTGTTGCAAGCCTGTGCTATCCAAAGTGGCGCTCCAATATATCCCAATCTCCATCCCGTCATTGCAAATGCTTTCGACACACCGTTCACCGTGATGGTGCGGTCTAACATGCCTTCGCAAGCACCAATAGAATATGTCTTTCCAACAAAATTAATTAGCTCGTAAATTTCATCGCTAATCACATAAACACCTTCGTGCTGCAAGATTACTTTGCTCAACGCTTCAAGTTCTTCCTTGCTGTAAACTGAACCCGTTGGATTGCAAGGCGAACTGTAAATGATCAACTTTGTTTTATCGTTTATGGCATTGCTTAATCCCTCTGGAGTAATCTTGAAATTACTGTCAATTCCTGCGTGCAGCTCAACCACTGTTCCTCCAGCCATCTTCACCAATTCAGCGTAGCTTACCCAATATGGACTTGGCATAATTACTTCGTCGCCCG
>JBIKRF010000016.1:0-34574 GCA_044349305.1 Flavobacteriales bacterium | reverse complement strand
CTTCTGCAGATGTAGCGAAAGATGTTGCTATGCAAACTGCAGCTATGGCTCCAGTGGCATTGGATGAGACTTCAGTTCCAGAAGAATTGAAACAGAAAGAAATCGAAATTGGAAAAGAATTGGCTATCAACGAAGGTAAACCTGCGGATATGGCTGAGAAAATTGCAATGGGTCGTTTGAACAAATGGTTTAAAGAAACTACTTTGGTGAATCAAGAGTTCATTAAAGACAGCAAATTAACTGTTGGTCAATACGTGAAGTCAGTAGATAAAGATTTGTCTATCTCTGGTTTCTTGCGCAGCGGATTGTAATTCATTTTGAATTAGAAACGAAAAGGGCTGTCTTCGGACAGCCCTTTTTTAATTTAGGTGCTTTTTATTTAGGAGCGTAAGTAGCAAGTGAATGGTTTTGCATTATCTTTAAAAAAATATTTAAAATGAAAATAAGGTTTGTTTTTTCTTTAATTTCAGTGGTGGTTTTGTTGAATTCCTGTACCGTCACAACGGTTTTTAAATCAAGAGAGAAATCTATGTCTCGTTTGGCAGAAGTTAATGGTAATTCGACCGTTTTACTTAATAAACCAATAGTTGCTGAATTGAATGTTTCAATGACAAGACAGTCGGTTACGAGCGTTTCAACCAATTTAGAAATGGATGATGCAACTATGGAGTACCAGCCAAAGAGTAGTTCGACGTTGATTCAAAATGCTGAATTAATTCGATACAGAAACGAAGCTAAGAAACGAGCGCAGTTTGAATTCATGAAGCAGTTTGAATGTGATTATTTGGTAGACCCCATTTATACCATTGATGTAACAAGTCAGTCGAATTCAGAGACTATTACTTACTCCGTGGAATTATCGGCCTTTCCTGCCAAGTATTCGAGTTTCTCGCAACCAGACAGTTTACCAAAGAGTATTATGCAAATTGAAATCCGTAGAATAAATGATTAATAACAAAAATTTGCAAGGACTTTGTCTTCTTGCTTTGATTTTGATTTTGAATTCGTGCACCGTTACAACGGTATTTAAATCAAGAGAGAAATCTATGTCTCGTCAGGCAGAAGTTAATGGTACCTCGACCGTTTTGCTTAATAAGCCAATAGTTGCGGATTTAGATGTGTCAATGACTAGACAAACAGTCACAACTGTCTCTACGAATTTGGAAATGGATAACTCAACGATGGAGTTACAACCTAAGGGTAATTCTACAATCACTCAGCATTCTGTATTAAATTATTATCGAGTTGAAGCTAAGAATCGCGCTCAATTTGAATTCATGAAGCAATTTGAATGTGATTATTTGGTAGATCCCATTTATACCATTGATGTAACAAGTCAATCGAATTCAGAGACTATTACCTACTCAGTTGAATTATCTGCTTTTCCAGCAAAGTACTCGAAATTTTCTCAACCGGATAGCTTACCAAAAAGTATTGTTCAGGTCCCACGAACGACTCTAATAGACGATCGCAGTTTGCCATTATTTGTTGCCCAAAAACGGAATGTAAGAGTTGCGGGAGTGAAAGAGAATGGTTGGATTTTTGGTTTGGGTTTGTCAAAGGAAATGGATGCTATGCCATCAGATAATTCTGTGCTTAGCTATAATTTGGGCCTCTACAGATCTTCTGGTGTCTCAAAACCAGTAGGATTTAGAACTGAGTTGAAACTAGTTGGCTACGGAGGAAAAAGTAATGTAAATTATGATCTACAAGACGTTGAAATAAAGACCAAGATTAATTCAATTGCTCTCCCTTTGATGCTTTCATTTAATATTAAGAAAGTAAGTATTTTGTTTGGAGTAATTCCGGCTGTCAATGTTTCTTATAAAGTCGTGTCGAAGCCCTCTGGTTATTCGTCAGGTTATTCAGATGTTGGTGTAGACGAAGGTTTAACATTTGGTTTGAATTATAGAGTAACAGATAAGTTTTCAGTCGGTTATAGGTTTGAACAATTCGCAATTTCAGGTTTTACTAGTCAGGGATTATCACTTTCTGTCAAGTTTAAATAATTCACCGAAATGGATATTCAAAAAGGGCTGTCTTCGGACAGCCCTTTTTTATTGCGGGTAATTCCAGTTATAGGAGTGTTGTTGGACAAACGAAGTTTGTGCGAGGGGCATTCGTCTTCTTGATTTCAGCAAATCCACCTTCCACATCTACGAAATTGTTCCATCCGCGTTGACGAAGGATAGAAGCCGCAATCATACTTCGGTAACCGCCTGCACAAATGACTATAAAATTTTCATCTTTCGGAATAGAAGAAAGGTGAGCGTTGATTTGGTTCAGCGGAACATTTATTGAATTGATTATATGCTCAGAATCGAATTCACTTTTCTTACGCACGTCAATAACTATGGAATCCGTAGTCTCGATTTTATCGGCAAATTCATTTGCTGAAATTCTTTGTGTCGAATCAATCTCTTTGCCTGCGTTAATCCAGCTGCTCATTCCCCCTTCCAAATAACCAAGAGTGTTGTCGTAACCCACTCGCGATAAACGAATGGCACATTCTTCTTCTCTTCCAATTTCGGTTACCAATAAGATGGGCTGCTTAACATCTGTAACCATTTCTCCAACCCATTGAGCGAAGTTCCCGTCAATTCCAATATTCACACTGTTAGGGATGAAGGCTTTAGCAAAGTCAATGGCATAGCGAGTATCCAAGACCAGCGCTCCGGTTTCATTGGCAGCTGCCTCGAAAGCTTCAACAGTAAGGGGTTGTAAGGCGCGTTCAAGGACGTCGTCCAAACTCTCATAGCCGCGAATATTCATGAGAACGTTCTGAGGGAAATAAACAGGTGGGGTTGTAAGTCCATTTAATAGAATTTCTTTGAATTCTTCCTTCGATAATTTAGGGTCGAGTGCGTAGTTCAATCGTTTCTGATTGCCCAAAGTATCCGTCGTTTCCTTGCTCATCATTTTTCCGCAAGCACTGCCCGCGCCGTGGTTTGGATAAACGATTAAATCATCGTTCAAGGGCATGATTTTATTTCGAAGTGAATCGAAAAGATATCCAGCAAGTTTGTCTTGTGTAAGATCGGCGACAACGTGTTGAGCGAGGTCGGGTCTTCCCACATCGCCTATGAATAGGGTATCTCCGGTTATTATGCCGTGTTCCTTCCCCTCTTCGTCTATAATGAGGTAGGTGGTGCTTTCCATCGTGTGTCCGGGTGTATGAATCACCTTCACCTTACATTTTCCAACTAAAAAAATCTGATTGTCTTCAGCAACGGTTGCTTCATAACCGGGTTTTGCAGTTGGGCCAAAACCGATTTCCGCGTTGGCCTTCTTTTTAAGATCGAGATGACCACTGACGAAGTCGGCGTGAAAATGCGTCTCGAAGACGTATTTAATTTCGGCGTGATCTGCTTCAGCGCGGTCTAAATAGGGTTGCACTTCACGCAGTGGATCGAAAAGTGCTGCTTCTCCGTTGCTTTCCAAGTAATAGGCTGCGTGGGCGATACAGCCCGTATAGATTTGTTCGAGTTTCATTTTGTTTTTTATTTGATGAAACAAATGTGAAGCCTTTGAATGGAGTGAATTGTGGCGAATGTTACAGAGTCGCTTGATTTTCGTCAGTTTCGCCAAATCGCTTAGAATGTGAAATTCAATTATTTGAACAAATTCTAAATTATTTTGTCTGTTGTAGAACTCATTCCGATTGTATTTTCGCACAGCAAAACAAAAACCAACATGGGTCTTTTTACATCTTCACTCATTAAGAAATATTGGATGGCCGCAACAGGCTTGTTCCTTATTTCATTCCTAGTCGTTCACGCAGGAATTAACGCTATGATTTTCTTCAACGATGGAGGGGAAACCTTCAACGAATGGGGACATTTTATGGGAACCAACCTAATCGTGCGAACCATGGAAATTGGTTTGTTCTTGGGATTGATTTTACATATCGTAGACGGATTAATGCTTTACTTCCAAAACCGTAAGGCGCGTCCAATTAAGTATGCCTATAACAAACCTTCTGCAAGCAGCACTTGGTATTCAAGAAGCATGGCTTTATTGGGAACATTGATTCTTATTTTCTTGGTGGTTCACCTGAAAGATTTTTGGTTGAAGACGCGTATCACAGGATTAACTGTTATGCCGAGTCATGTGAAGATTGACGGTGTGATGCATGAGAATTTATTTGCAGAAATGTTGTTGGTATTCAAGAATCCAGTAGCAGTTGTGATTTATTTACTAGGATGTTTCTCATTGTTCTGGCATTTGTTCCATGGCTTCAGAAGCGCGTTTCAATCGTTGGGATTGAACCATAGAAAATATGCTTCAACCATTGAATTGGCGGGATCTGTATTTTCAATTGTGATTTCAGTATTGTTCGCATCTATGCCAGTTGCGATGTACTTAGGTTGGGTTAAATAATTCGGATTAAAAATTACTTCCAATGAAGTTAGACGGTAAAATTCCAGAAGGGCCACTTGATCAAAAGTGGACCAAGTATAAAAATTCAGTTCGTTTGGTGAACCCTTCGAACAAGCGAAACATTGAAGTGATTGTTGTTGGAACCGGTTTGGCTGGTTCTTCTGCTGCAGCTTCTTTGGCGGAAATGGGTTACAAGGTGAAAGCATTCTGCTTTCAAGATAGCCCGCGTCGTGCACACTCCATTGCTGCTCAAGGGGGTATTAACGCCGCTAAGAATTACATGAACGATGGTGATAGCACTTACCGTTTGTTCTACGATACCATTAAGGGTGGTGACTACCGCGCACGTGAGGCAAACGTTCATCGTTTGGCTGAAGTAAGCGCGAGCATCATTGACCAATGTGTGGCGCAAGGTGTTCCATTTGCTCGCGATTACGGCGGGTTGTTGGACAACCGTTCGTTCGGAGGAACACAAGTTTCTCGTACGTTTTATGCTAAAGGACAAACCGGACAACAGCTTTTATTGGGAGCTTATTCAGCCTTAAGCCGTCAGATTGGTAAAGGAAGTGTGAAGTTGTATAACCGCCATGAAATGATGGATCTGGTTATCGTAGACGGAAAGGCGAGAGGAATTATTGCACGTAACATGGTTACGGGTGAGATTGAAAGTCACAGTGGTCATGCGGTTGTGTTGTGTACAGGTGGATACGGAAACGTATTTTTTCTTTCAACTAACGCAATGGGATCGAATGTTACAGCGGCATGGCGCGCACACCGGAAAGGTGCTGCATTTGCAAACGCTTGTTTCACACAAATTCACCCAACATGTATTCCAGTAAGTGGAGACCACCAGTCGAAGTTGACCTTGATGTCTGAGTCGTTGCGTAACGACGGACGTATTTGGGTTCCACTTCACAAAGAAGATGCGGAAGCTATTCGTGCTAAAAAATTAAAACCAACCGATCTTCCAGAAGAGCGTCGCGATTATTACCTAGAGCGTCGTTATCCTGCTTTCGGAAACTTGGTTCCTCGAGACGTGGCATCACGTGCTGCGAAAGAGCGTTGTGATGCCGGATTCGGAGTGAATGCAACTGGTGAAGCAGTTTACTTGGATTTCGCTTCAGCAATTATGCGTTACGGTAAAACTGCTGCGACTGTTCAAGGTTTGCACAACGCTACTGATGATCAAATTCGTGAATTAGGAACGAAAGTGGTGGAAGGAAAGTACGGAAACTTGTTCCAGATGTACGAGCAAATCGTAGCTGAGAATCCGTACAAGACTCCTATGATGATTTATCCAGCTGTTCACTACACGATGGGTGGTCTTTGGGTAAATTATGAATTGATGACCACTGTAACGGGTTGTTATGCATGTGGTGAAGCTAACTTCAGTGATCATGGCGCTAACCGTTTAGGTGCATCGGCATTAATGCAAGGATTGGCAGACGGATATTTCGTACTTCCATATACAATTGGAAATTATTTGGCCGATGAAATTAGCACAGGTGCTATTTCAACCAAAACTTCAGAATTCGTAGAGGCAGAGAAGGCCGTAAGAGAAAGATTGGAAGGATTGTTCAAAACAACAGGAACCGAAACCGTAGATACTTACCACAAGAAATTGGGTAAAATCATTTGGGACTATTGCGGAATGGCGCGTAACAAACAAGGTTTGGAATTCGCTATTTCTGAGATTCGCAAGATTCGTGAAGAGTTCTACAAGAATGTTAAAGTTCCTGGAGGAATGACTGGCGTAAATACAGAATTGGAGAAAGCTACGCGTGTTGCCGACTTCATTGAGTTGGGCGAGTTGATGTGTTTAGATGCATTGGAGCGCAACGAGTCATGTGGTGGTCACTTCCGTGAAGAATTCCAGACGGAAGAAGGTGAGGCCTTGCGTGTTGATGAAACATTCAGCTATGTTGCTGCATGGGAGTTTACAGGTGACCCTTCTGCTCCGAAGATGCACAAGGAAGATTTGATATACGAAAACATTAAAGTTCAACAACGATCATACAAATAAGATGAGCAACGGAAACATGAACCTTACGCTAAAAGTTTGGCGTCAGTCCAACAGCACTGCTGCTGGGAAAATGGAGACCTACCAATTGGGCGGTGTATCTCCGGATATGTCTTTCTTAGAAATGATTGACATGTTGAACGAGCAAATTATTCGCAAGGGCGAAGATGCTATTGCGTTCGATCACGATTGCCGTGAAGGTATTTGTGGAATGTGCAGCATGTTCATTAACGGTGAAGCGCACGGTCCGAACCGCGGTGTTACCACTTGCCAATTGCACATGCGCTCGTTCAAAGACGGCGACACCATTTACATTGAACCATGGAGAGCAGAAGGTTTCCCAGTGGTGAAAGACTTGATGGTAGATCGCGCAGCCTTCGACCGTATTATTCAATCGGGTGGATTCGTTTCTGTGAATACATCTGGAAGAACTATGGACGCGAATGCGATTCCTATTCCGAAAGATGATGCAGATAAGGCGTTCGATGCGGCGACTTGCATTGGATGTGGTGCGTGCGTAGCAACTTGTCCGAACAGTTCAGCTATGTTGTTCGTGAGTGCGAAAGTTTCTCAATTCGCGTTGTTGCCACAAGGACATCCAGAACGTAAAGAGCGTGTGATGAATATGGTGAAGCAAATGGATGAAGAAGGATTTGGAAATTGCAGCAACATTGGTGCTTGCGAAGTTCAATGTCCGAAGAACATTAGCATTGAAAACATTGCTCGCATGAACAGGGAGTATCTTTCCGCTAGTGTGAAACCAGAAAATTAATGCAACATTTTTATTTAAAGCACCAAGCGCTTATTATGCTCTTGGTGCTTTTTTGTTTTAGGTCGAATGGTCAGGCCGCTTGGGATTTGAATCTGTTGGAGAAGATCAACGGAGGCCCGGAAAAATCTGATCGTTTCTGGGAGGCCTACACAAACAGCAATACTTATGTTACTCTTGGAACTCCGCTTTTGGTGGGGACTGTAGGCGTATTAAAAAAAGACGATTTCGTGAAACGTCAGTTTGTAGGCATGGCAGGTGCATTGGCTTTGAACGGATTTGTTACAGTTGCATTGAAGTACGGAATTGCGAGACCGCGTCCATTTGCCGATCACGGCGATTTAATTTACAAGAAGACACATGCTGGAAGTTTATCTTTTCCCTCGGGACATACGAGTTCTGCCTTTCAATGGGCGACGAGTTGTGTGTTGGCGAAGCCGAAATGGTATATTGCAGTGCCTGCGTATATGTATGCCTGCGGAATTGGATATTCGCGTATGCATTTAGGCGCGCACTATCCGACCGATGTTGCAGCGGGCGCGCTCATCGGCACTGCCAGCGCCTTTGCTTCTTATCACATGAACAATTGGTTTTGGAAGAAAATGGATTCGAGGAAAAAGAACATTCGGGTGACGATTAACCCTTCCTTTTAAAAATGAAAAAAGCCGCGATTAAGCGGCTTTTTGTTTGAAGTCGATACAATTATTGTTTGAATCCTGAAACGATGCTAATGCAGCCGATATGCTGAACTACGGCATCTTTTTGCTCAGGGACTTTAACCTTCACAACAAGTTGTTGTGTGTTTTTCATTTTGAATTCAAAAGCTTCTTTGTCTTGCGCGCCTTTGTTGGTGTAAATCTGCTTTCCGTTGATATCGCTTACAGTGAACTCAACATCGCCAAGGATAGGGTGAGCAACCACAAGCAGGCGGTAATCGCGACCACCAAAGAAGGTTACCATAATTTCAGCTTCTTCACCTGGGGCCATTTGAGCTGAATTGTAACTGTCGTTTTGAACGTACCCATTCAATTTTGGAAGAACTTTATTTTTTGTGAAAGGTCTACATTGCGCAGATGCGAATGAAGGAATAAAGACCAATAAGAACAGGAGAATTTTATATGCTTTCATGATATCTTCTGAATTTTTTATTGAATGTATTTGTTACGAATGACAGCAGTCTCTGCAGCGATTTTTGCTAAAGTAGCGTCGCTAATGGTAACTGTTTCAGTGCTTCCAATGGTGGTTACACCTTTGCTATCTTTTTCTACAGACGTTTCACCACTCACAACAATTACATCTTTGTAAATCGTTTGAAGTTTTGTTAGATCTTCTTTCATACGATTTACACGATCGCTGGTTGCGAAAAGATTCAAATAACTAACCAGTTGGTTCAAAGAATATGTTTGCTCTGCAACACGTTGCTTCATGGCTTTTTCACCTTTTTTACCTGCGTATTGTGTGGACAAGTAAAGTGTTTCAACCCATGCGCCTGCAACAATTAGTGCACTTACATCGGTGCGCTTTCCTTCTTTCAAGTAAGCATTTACGTTTTGGTATGAAAGGGTTACGTAGCTTAAAAGAGAATCTTTGTTGTTTTGATTCTTTTGAACGCGCTCCATGAATTTTTCATCCATAGCGCCGTCGATACCGAGCGCACTTGCTAATGTTTTCGAGGCGGCTAAGTAATTTACAGACTCTTGCTTTTGCTCGAACACTGTGCTGTAGCTTAAATCTGCAGCATAGATACCCAAGTTAATTGCACGATTCTCTTCATCGACGTATTTCGAAACTTTATCTACTGAATTCAACATGGCTTTATCGAAACTGAATCCAGCATCTTTAATCATATCTGCCATTTCAATAGGAGCAGGAATACTGAAGAAGATTTGTTTCAACGCTTGCTCGCGATCTTTGAAGAACTCGTCTTTGTTGGTTAATTCACTTGCGCCTGATTCAAGGGGGGCCTTGTTTTCAGATTTGTTGTCGCTTCCGCCACAGGCAACCAAACTTAAGGAGCCTATGCACACACTGACGATTGCAGTGAGGGAGAGGTATTTTTTAATCATTTGAACTTATTGATTGTTAAAGCACATTCATACGTGACTCTTGCGAATATAGTTACAAAACCTTTTAAATATAAATGATATTAGTGCGCCTCAAGCCAGTTGTTTCCCGCTTGAATCTCTACATCTAAAGGCACAGCAAGCTTAACAGCGTTCTCCATTTCATGCTTTACGAGGGCAAACACTTGTTCTACTTCTTCTTTAGGTGTGTCGAAGAGCAGTTCATCGTGAACTTGAAGTACCATGCGTGTTTTCAAATTAGCATTTTTTAATGCAGTTTGAATTTTGGCCATGGCCACTTTAATAACATCGGCTGCCGAACCTTGAATGGGTGCGTTCACTGCATTTCGCTCTGCGAAGCTTCTTGAGATGGCGTTCGAAGAGTTGATATCTGGAAGGAAGCGTCTGCGTCCGAGCACGGTCTCAACGAATCCTCTTGAGCGGCAATCTTCAACTGCTTGGTGCTGATAGGTTTTCAGTGCCGCGAATTGCGTGTAATACGCTTCAATGATGTTCTTCGCTTCCGTTCTTGAAATACCCAACTGCTGCGCCAATCCGAAAGGACCTTGTCCGTATATAATTCCGAAGTTAACCGCTTTCGCTTTGCTTCGCATGTCTTTGGTTACTTCATCCAACGGAACGTTGAACACCTTCGAGGCAGTGGCTTTGTGAATGTCTTCACCTTGTTGGAAGGCCTCAATCATATTTTTATCTCCGCTCAATGCGGCAATAATGCGCAATTCAACTTGCGAGTAATCGGCGCTTACCAGAACGTGATTTTCATCGCGTGCAACAAAGGCTTTTCTGATTTCTTTTCCGCGTGAAGTGCGAATGGGAATGTTTTGCAGATTCGGTTGATTGCTACTTAATCTTCCCGTTGCAGCAACCGCTTGCATAAAGTTCGTGTGCACACGTCCGGTGATTGAGTTAATCATGTTCGGAAGTGTATCGATGTATGTGCTTTTTAATTTTCTAAGTTCACGGTAATCGAGAATGAGCGGAACAATTTCGTGGGTATGTAAATAACGCTGAAGGACATCTTCACCGGTGCTGTATTGACCGGTTTTCGTCTTCTTCATTTCAGTAGTTATTTTTAACTTTTCGAAAAGAATAACGCCTAATTGTTTTGGAGAATCGAGGTTGAATTTTTCGCCCGCCAATTCAGTGATTTTTTCTTCAATGATATCGAGTTTCTTTCCTAGCTCGACGCTATATGCGTTCAAAAAATCTTTATCGACACGAATGCCTTCCCATTCCATGTTCGCAAGCACTTCTATGAGCGGTGTTTCAATGTTTTCTAAAACAGAAGTGGTGCCTTGTTTTTCTAATTCAGGTTGAAAAATTTCTGCGAGTTGAAGCGTTACATCGGCATCTTCTGCTGCGTAATCTTTTATGCTTTCAGCTGGAAGGTGTGCCATTGAATTTTGGTTTTTCCCTTTCGGTCCAATCAACGATTCAATAGAGACAGGTTTGTAATTCAAGTAGTTTTCACTTAACGCATCCATGCCGTGTTTTCCGTCGGCATTAATAACGTAATGCGCCAGCATGGTGTCGAAGATTTTATTTTGAATCTTCATTCCATATTTCTTCATCATCTTGAAGTCGAACTTGTAGTTCTGAGCGACAAGCGTTTTCGAAGGGTCAGAAAAAATTCCAGTAAAAATTTTCAATTGCTTTTGTGCTTCTTCGAAGTTGGAAGAAATGGGAACGTACCAACCTGTATGTGCTTTCGTACTGAATGAAAGTCCCACCAGATATGCTGAATGCGGCTCTAAATCTGATGTTTCGGTGTCGAAGCTAAACGTTGTGGCTCCTTGAAGTTCTGAAATTAAGGTTTGCAGTTCTTGCTCTGAAGTGGCCATGAAGTATTCATGCTCGGTATTTTCAATTGTGTTTTTTGGTGTGGAAGGAACAATCACTTCTTCACCAGCAGATGAAAATAAATCGTGTGGAACGTTGCTCGCAGCCGCCGGGGCTGGTGCTTCTTCGTTGAGTACACGTTTGATTAATTGACGGAATTCGAGTTCTTCGAAAACTTCACGAATGGCGTCTTTATTTATTTCACTCACCTTCAGCGCTTCTTCATCGAGTGGGGTGGGCGCGTCGAGCATAATGGTTGCGAGTTTCTTAGAGAGAATTCCTTGCTCACGGAAATTTTCAACGTTTTCTTTTTGCTTTCCTTTTAGTTTATCCGTGTTCGCTAGCAGTCCTTCCAACGAACCAAATTCGGCTAAAAGTTTAGCTGCTGTTTTTTCACCAATGCCTGGTATTCCGGGAATGTTGTCAACTGCATCACCCATGAGACCGAGCAAATCAATTACCTGATTTACATTTTGAATGTTGAATTTCGCACAGACTTCAGTTTCTCCTAAAATCTCCGCTTTCCCACCTTGGTAGCCAGGTTTGTAGATGAATGACTTGTCGCTTACCAATTGACCGTAGTCTTTATCGGGAGTCATCATGTACGTATGAAATCCTTTTTCTTCGGCTTTCTTAACGAGCGTTCCAATGATGTCATCTGCTTCATAACCTGGAGCAATGAGCATAGGGATATTGAATGCTTCAACGATTTTTTTTATGTAAGGAACCGCAAGCTTAATATCTTCCGGGGTCTCTGATCTGTTCGCTTTGTAGGCTTCGTAATCGATTTCTCTGAGTGTTTGTTCAGGAGCGTCGAATACGACAGCAATGTGCGAAGGTTTTTCGTTGTTTAAAATATCGAGAAGCGTGTTCGTGAATCCGAACATGGCACCTGTATTCAGTCCTTTACTGTTGATCCGAGGAGTTCTGATGAAGGCGTAATAGGCACGGAAAATAAGTGCGTATGCGTCGAGAAGAAATAGTTTTTTTTCGTGTTCAGAAGATATCATGTTACGAAGATAGTGCAGCCATATACGTGGCCACATACTTCCCCATAATATCGAATTCTAAATTGACGAAAGTTCCATTTTCTATGAACTGAAAAGTAGTGTGTTCATAGGTAAACGGGATAATAGCCACTGAAAAAGAAGTTTTCGAACTTTCTACAACTGTTAAGCTTACTCCGTTTACGGCGATGCTTCCTTTCGGAACAGTGATGTGTCCGAGTTCTTTCGGAGTGTATTCAAAAGTGAATTTCCAACTGCCGTTATTCTCCGTTTTGGAAATACATTTTCCAACTACATCTACATGGCCTTGCACATTATGTCCGTCTAATCGATCGCCAACCTTCACGCATCTTTCCAGATTAACAGATTCGCCACTTTTCCAACTTCCGATGGTTGTTTTCTGAATGGTTTCTTCGATGGCAGTAACCCTGTATGTGTCGTTTACAATTTCAACCACAGTTAAACAAATTCCGTTATGAGCGAGGCTCTGATCAACTTTCAACTCATTGGTGAATTCACAAGAAAGCCAAAGCTCGAGGTTGCTTCCAACATTTTCGGTTTTCACAATTTTGCCGAGCGATTCTATTATTCCTGTAAACATCGTTTATTGTTGAGGTGTTGCCTGTGTGGCATTTGAAATTTGAATGTACCCTTCTTGGAATGTGGGTACTATTCCTTCTAAGCGAATGGTGTTCACCATTAGCGTGTAGTAGTAGGTTCCGGAGCTGACCAGGTTTTGTGTGGCTTCATCGGTAGCATTCCACAAGATATCTGGATCGGTAGTTTGGAAAAGCAATGTGCCATAACGATTGAATATTTTCAAGTCGATACTCTCAATGGAACGATAGGGGAATGGCTTAAGAATGTCATTCAAACCGTCTAAATTTGGTGTAAGAATGTTGGGTATTTCATAGGTTGGGCAATTGTCAACACACACGATATTCGAAGGCGCACTTTCATTCTGATGAAGTTCACCATCTGGCCAAAGATTGAGTGAATCCAGCGCCGTTATATAGAAACATCCTGCTATACTTTGCAAACCATCGGGATGAAGGAATTCGAATTCAGTGCTGCTCGAGCCGTTTAATGTACCCAGCAAAGTGTAGGAACTTGCGCTGGTAGGGGCGTAGTAAATGTTGTAGGCCGTAATGTCTTGCGAGCACGATGGGTCTGCGTTAATCCAAGAAACCTGTAGTGATGGAATTTTACAATTGTTTACTTGCGAGATGGAAGGTGGACAAGGCGGAGCGGAGTCGTAGGGTACTGCGCAAATTTCTTGACTGAAGTTGTACAATGAATCAGGAACATTGGGCGCCCCATAAGAACCAAGTGTTAAAATTTTGTAGCAATAATTGGAATTGTTTACGAGTCCAGTATCGAGATATTGAGGAAGAGCTGTTTCATTTAGAAATGAAAAATCTAATTCTCCTGGTGCTTTTCGATAAACGAAGTACCGTGAATTTAGCCAAGGAAATTGTCCGTCTAAATTCAACTCAATCGCATTATCTGAAGGGGTTGCAGTTAACCACGGAGAAGATGCACTTGAAGAATAGCCAACGACATCTTCATTCGAATAGAATTTTACGCGGTACTTTTTAGAAGAAGAAAAAGTATCGATATTCGAATGATAATAAATGGTATCTCCAGAATTTAATATGGTGAAGGGGGTCGATGCGAAAACGGTTTGCCAAGTGCCGTTGTTTTCGAATTCCAGTTCGTAATGATAGGGGGGTAAATAAATAAGTGTATCGAGTTGTGAAGGCGGTGACCACCATACGGTATCTCTTCCAATTGAAATGTCAGTTGTTTCAATACTTACTTTCGTGATTACAGGAATGTCTTTTTTAATTTGAACACACGCTTCTTCACTTGCGAAGCTCAAAGCGCCATCGGGCCATACGGTCACAACGCGATAGCAGAAAGGAACTCCGAATCCGGGTGCATTGTCTTGGAAGGTAGTATTGTTTGCGCCGAGTGTTTGTCCAATGTACACGAAACCAGTGTATGCAGGCATACCTACTTCACAATCGGAAGGATTGAAATTGTACCCGTTTTGTTTTCTATAAATGAAATAGCGAATGTTTGCTAATTGGTAATTCGTGAAAGTTGCGAGGCAAGGAGATGCATTCCATGTCACCGTCACTGTAGAACCCACAGCATTTGCTTGAACATTCTGAACCTTTGGAGCGACTACCGTTATGTTAACCGTTTCAATATCGGCTAAGGGTACATAACCGTTGTCTAATGCTTCGAAACTCACGGTGTATGGGGCTTCTCGTATTTCTTGGCATTCCGGATACCAATAGAAAGTGTCGGTAAACGTATTGAATTCGGCTTCGTGAACAACTTCGGTTAAAGGACCTCCAAAGGCATTTATGAAAATAGTATTTCCATCCGGATCTGAAGCATTTACATCGAATTGAATGCTGCTTCCAGCTTCTACACAATAGTCTGTAAGTGGAGTGATAGATGGAGGTTCGTTGTTACAGGTAATAACCGTAATCTGCATGTCACGAATAACATATCCGACCAAAAATCCGTTTCTAAATTCTTCAATTTTAATGGCAATATTGAATTCTCCTGCTAATGGTGGTACAACCCAAGTGACATCGCCAGTTTGGGCATTTATGCTGAAAACGTCAGAACCGCTCGAGGTGCTTGCATCGGGAAGCAACCAACCCTGCAAAGGTTCGGAACCCGCTCCCAAGCATGGCACAAGCGAGTAGACTAATGAATCTCCATCTGGATCAAACGCAACTGGATTGTGAATCCAAGGTTGATTCAGACAAGCGTCTTGTATAGGCGTTTTTAAAAGCTGAACGGAATTGTTATGTCCGGTCGCCGGTGAAATAACAATCATGGATTGAATAGCGAAAACTTGGTTTACAGAATTTAGAATATTAATTACTCCTTCGTTTCTATTGGGATCCTCCACGGCGAGGTAATAGATACCCGGACCCGCATAGGTATGGTATCCAACATATTTGTTTTGCTTGGCGTCTCCGATTCCCAATATTATTTCATCGGTACGTTCAAGACTATCAAGCTCATTTTCTGCAATACCGGCAGGTTCATCGCCCCAATAAATTTTTAAATACGGGCGATCTGCAGCAAACGAACTTGCCTTGGTTATGGTATTGATGGTGACTTTGTAGGTGTACCCATTCACATGCTCGTAAACAATTTCCCCCGCACGATTGTGCGTAGCCCATGCTGCGAAAGCGATGAGCCAAGTACATATGGTCAGGGCGATTTTACGATTCATTTTATCTAAGACAAATTATTTTGTCGTTTGGTTTACTTACTCGATACAAATTTTTGTTCTTGCAACACCGCCATCAGATATTACTTCAACTACATAATAACCAGAGGTCAGATCACTAACTGAAATAAAACGAGAATCCGCATTGATTTGTTTAACACATTTTCCTTCAGTCGATAAAATTCTCAATTTGAATTTTTGAATGTTGGAAGGAAGAATCAAGTTAATTTTTTCTGTTGCAGGGTTTGGGTACACTTGGAAGTTTTCGATGTTGGCAATGTTTTCAACCCCATCGGCCAATTGCAAGTTCACACAATAGTCTTCCACTTCTCCGTATTCGTATGTTCCGCATGCGGTAGGAGCTGCTCCCGAACCGAATATTCCATAATAAGACATGCCCACGCGCATGCGTGTGCTGCCTGGGGCAAGGGCTGCTGCTTCAGGAACAGTGATGGTTCCGGTTACTGTATTTTGGGAACCGCTACCAGCATCGAAGGCAAGTTCCGTAGGTTCATCGAAAGTTCCATTGGCATTGTAGTCGATCCATAGTTTGAAATACTCACTGTATGATCCGCCTGGGAAACCGGGTGTAAGCGAAATTGGATAAGAGTTTCCTGCAATCAATGTCAAGGTGCTAAGATCTGTGTAATCGGTATAGTTCGCATTCGTCGTGCTAATGTTCGTAAATGAATCCACAGTCACAGCGTCTATGTATTCATCCGCCGCGTTTCCACCATTTGCATCGCAATAAACAACGTCTGTGCATGAACCGCAGCCGGTTGTAGAGAATTCAAACGAAGTGAAAGGATTTTCTGGATTGACGCAGATTGACCCTACTTGAATGGTGTAGGTGGTGCAAGAATCTAGGTTAAAGAATGTAATGTTTGGCTGAAGCGATTGAATAATATCGGTTCCGTTTGGTCCTGTTAACTGAATAGTATATCCATCTGCAGCGAAAATGTCATTCCAAGCAACTGTTGCTGTTGTTGCACCTTGTGCATTCGGAACGTAATAAACACTTGGGTTTACGCAACACCCTTCTGTGTTTAATATAAATGAGTTTGTCCATTCACCTTGCACTCCATTGCAGACAGATGCCAATTGAATTTCGTATACAGAACAAGGCAATAAACCAAGAATAGTTATACTGTTCGTGTTAAGGTTCTCGATTAGTGTCCAGTTCCCCGATCCTTGCACTTGGTATTGACAAGCGAAGGTGGTGACGTCTGGCGTGCTTCCCCAAGAAACAGTGTATTCGAGTGTATTCGGGATTTGAATTGCGTTGATTGCGAAAGGTGCAACGCAGCCACCTGCAGAACATTCATTCAATAACAAGTCTAAACTGTTTTTAACATTCAATCGTCCGCCTGTTACCATTTCGGGTTGAAGGTTAGCTACAATATCTACTCCATTGAAAATATAATCTCGAATAAGTTGAGCACCTGTAGAAGGATTCGAGTTGGCTATTGCCATGAACGAGTTGCAGGGTGCAGAATACAACAGTGCTATTGCGCCGGCAACACATGGGCCCGCGAAAGAGGTTCCCGAAGTGTTTCCGTAATTGGTATTACCCGCAAGGTAAACGGCCTCGCCAGGAGCACCTATGTCAATGGTTGTAATTCCGTATCCGCTGAATGTGCGAACATCTGAACTGTTAGTAGCAGTTACAGCAATCATGTATTCACTTGGACATGCTGTTGGAAGATCTCCAACTACGTCTACGTTCACGTCGTTATTCGCAGTAGAACCGCACGAAAGAATTCCGGCAACTCCAAGCGTATCGTACATGGCGCACCAAAGTGGCGCTTGTGAAGGTTGACCGTTATCGGTTCCCCAGCTGCTGTTGGTTGCAACAACAAATGCTCCTTGGGCTCCGCCTGTTTGGTTGTATAAGCGGCGCATCTTCAAAGGATAGGTGTATGCTGCAATAACGTTAGCTTCGGAAATACCACCCATATCGACTTGCATTATTTTCACATTCCAGTTAACGCCGGTAATTCCGATGCCGTTGTCGCCTTTTGCGCCAATCATGCTGCTCACTTGTGTACCGTGATTTCCAGCGGCTATAACATCGTTGTTCGAAGTCATGTTCCAACCGTCAATGTCATCGATGTAGCCGTTGTTGTCATCGTCAATTCCATTTCCATCTATTTCATTGGTGTTGGTCCAGTGGTTTTCAACGATATCTGCTTGATCCCATTTGGCACCACCGCCTTCAACTACGCAGACTACGATTTCATCTCCGAAAGCGGTTAGTCCACCAGTGGTAATGTCCCAAGCTTCTGGGGTATCGATATCGTTATCGGAGGCATCGCTGTGAAACCACTGCTGTCCGTACGAAGGATCGTTCGGGACAATGCGTTCTGCGATTTTGTGATTGGCTTGTGCCAGTTGAATGCTCGAGCAAGTTGGCGCGTAGCGAATGATTTCATTCAATGGAACAAGATTTTCATTGAAAGTGAAAAGCCAAGCACGCATGATATCGCTTACTTCGTAACTCGCTTTAATTTCCGGAAGTATTCCGAAATGTTGTGTCAATTCTTGCTCAGCTTGTGAAGGCGAGTATCCTTTTTTTAGTTGAAGAATGAATTCATTTTTCATTCGTTCGGCTTGACCGAAAGAAGCCACCGAAACAGCGGAAAAACTAAAAAGAAATAAAAACGTTTTAATGATTGAAATTCTGTGTGTCATGCCTTATTCAGATATTCCGTAAATATCGGAATGAAATGGCCTAACATTTTCACAGAAATGACTTTTTTCCTTGCGAAGATTAAGCTTCGTTTACAATTATGCGCTTCACGCGTTGGGGAATGCCTGTTAGCACTTCGTAGGCAATGGTGTCGCAGGCTTGTGCATAATCGAGAATCGAGTGTTCACCATTGAATACAATGGCTTCATCGCCTTCATGTGCAGATACACCCGTAATGTCGACCATGGTAACATCCATGCACACGCGACCGACAACGGGACAGGCTTTTCCGTTGATGAAGACTTTGCCTTTTCCGTTGGAGAGGGATCTGCGGAAGCCATCTGCGTAGCCGATCGGAAGAACGGCGATTTTCATTTCTTGGTTGGAAGAGAATGTTCTTCCGTAACCTATGGTTTCATTCGGAAGCACAGACTTCACTTGGACAATAGTGGTTTTTAAGCTTCCGACGTTGCGCAACATTTTTTGTTCTTCCTCAAAAGCAGATACTCCGTAGAGTCCAATTCCTAATCTCACCATGTTGAATTGCGCGCTTTTCCAACGCTGAATTCCGCCCGTGTTGGCTGCATGCATAACGGGAGTATACCCAAGTACTTCAGAAATTTGTTTGCAACGATTTTCGAAATCGGTGATTTGACTTTGCGTGAAGGCGTCGTGCGCTTCGTCTTCAGATGCAGCGAAGTGCGTGAATATGCTTGCTATCTCAATGTTTGAATTCGCTCTCAACAATTCAATTAAATCTGAAGTTTCTTCGCCTTTGAATCCGAGGCGATTCATCCCCGTGTCTAACTTCAAGTGCGCTTTGAATTTTTTTTCTGGATTGAAATCTTTTGCCGCTTTGGAGAAAGCTAAGAAAGATCGCATTGAAAATAATTCAGGTTCTAATCTATGTTTAAACAGCGGAGTGAAGTCCGTTACGTTTGGTTCAAGAACCAAAATTGGAAGTGATATTCCAGCTTCGCGAAGTTGAACACCTTCATCGGTGTACGCTACCGCTAATGCGTCAATGCCGCAATTGGCAAGGCACGTAGCCACTTCAACGGCACCAATGCCATATCCGTTCGCCTTCACCATTCCCATAAGTTTTACTTCCGGACTTAGTAACGAACGGAAGTAGTAGTAGTTATTTGCAAGCGCATTCATGTTCACCTCGAAAATGGTTTCTTGGTGTTGCTCTTGCAATGCACGTACGATTTTTTCGAAGTGAAATTTGCGCGCGCCTTTGATTAATAAAGCACTTGATTCAATTTTATTTGAAAGAAGAAACGCAATAAGCGCCTCGGTATTTTCAAAGCACTTGAATGAATGGGGCAGCGTGTTTTTGTGTTGAAGGAATTGCTCTCCTACCGAATAAACTTCATCGATTTGAAATTCATTCATGAGTTCACTCACGCGTTCAATCCAAATTTCATCCTTAATTCCACTTTGAAGAATATCTGAAATGATAACACCGCGCTTATGCGCTTGGATATTTAAATTGAAGTGTTGAAGGGCCAGTTGCAGCGAGGTGAGGTCATTGCTGTAACCGTCATTCAGTAATTGTATTCCACCAATCCCCTTCAATTGCTGCATGCGCATTTCAACAGGTAGCAGTTGTGGTGCCTTTTCCGAAAGTTGTTTCAGTGAAAGTCCGAAGTTCAATGCTGTGGCTGCTGCCAGTGCGAAGTTGTTTATAGAGATGTTGTCTGTAAATGGAATTTCAGCATCAGCAAGTTCCCCTTTCCAACTAAAAGAAATAATGGAATGCGATGAAGAAGATGTGATTTTTTGAATGGAAAAATCGTCGTTTTTATCTTTTCCAACACGAATCAAATTCTTATGAATGCCAAGTTCAATTCCAGAGGGTGCAATAAGTGTCTCGCAAGATTCGAACAACTTCATTTTTTCATGAAGCAGTTCTTGTTGTGATTGGAAGTTTTCCGCGTGAGCGCTTCCCAAAAAAGTAAATACTCCTGTTGTTGGTTGAATAACCCGTTGCAGCGTATTCATTTCATTGGGCATGGAGATACCCGCTTCGAAAACACCTAGGTTGTGCATGGCTTCCAATTGCAAAACTGCCAGAGGAACGCCTACTTGTGAGTTGAAACTTTTTGGACTGCGTGCGATGCAGAAATTATCAGAGAGTAATTGATTGATCCATTCTTTTACAATCGTTTTCCCGTTACTTCCCGTAATTCCAATGATTGGAATGTTGAACTGTTTTCTGTGATGGGCTGCAATTTTTTGAAAGGCCTCGGTTGTATTTCCAACGCGAAGGATAGTGCATT
The DNA here is from genome assembly GCA_044349305.1 of Flavobacteriales bacterium. Classification (GTDB taxonomy): domain Bacteria; phylum Bacteroidota; class Bacteroidia; order Flavobacteriales_D; family Sanyastnellaceae; genus CAIZGX01. The sequence goes on along the minus strand of JBIKRF010000016.1, from coordinate 14,239 downwards.
CGCTGGGCAGATTAACTTCTTCAGAAACAAGAAATGTCCGAATACCTTTTTGAAATGCACTTGAAATAAATGTATGTCCGTTGAAGTGATCTCCTTTAAGAGGAATAAATAACGCGTGCGCCACATCTACGGTGTGGCGTGTGTCGGTACAAATGGAATGAATAAAGTTGTTGCTGTTCCCTTCTGAGATTTCACCACCAACAATGTGGGACAGTTCAGAAATGGAAAGATTCAATTTCATGCAGAAGGATCAACTTCGGTGACGGCCTCTTCGATGGATACCTCTTCCTCTTCTTCTTTGAAAAAGCGACGCTGGAAAAGTAGGATTAGAATAATTCCTACTGAAATAGAAGCATCTGCAATATTGAAAATAGGAGGGAAGATCTCTGCTCTCTCACCTGCGTGAAAAGGAGACCACGAAGGGAAGTCAAGTTCCTTAGTTATGTGAATCATGTCTACCACATTTCCCATTAAAAACGGTGCGTATCCTCCTTGCGAAGAAACTGCGGCCGTATCTGAATATGCGATGTAATCTTGGAAGTGTGGATCAAACGTAGAACCTTTATCGAAACATATTCCGTAAACAGCACTGTCAATGATATTGCCTAAAGCCCCAGCAACGATAAGAGCTAAGCAAAAAAGATAACCTTGATGTGTTCTCTTTTTCGTGAGTTTGTAGATGTAGATTATAATCGCCGTAACAACAATAATTCTGAAAATACTTAGTGCAAGCTTTCCTGTTGTACCGGGGAACATCCATCCGAAGGCCATCCCCGGATTTTCTACGAATTGTAAATCGAGCCAACCGGGAATAAGCTCTACGTTTTCTCCGTAAAGAAACGAGAGCTTTATCCAGATTTTTAATATTTGATCAAGCGCAACAACGCTTAAAATGGTTAAGAGTACTTTTCTCACTTCACGAGATCTTACTGCATGTTTTTGGCTTCAATGCTAAGCGTAGCATGTGGCACCAAACGCAAACGTTCTTTTGGAATAAGTTGGCCAGTAACTCGACAAACACCGTAGGTTTTGTTCATGATACGAAGCAAAGCATTCTCTAAGTTTTTAATGAATTTTTCTTGACGAGCGGCAAGTTGTGCTACTTCTTCACGGCTGTTTGTATCACTTCCGTCTTCCATCATTTTAAATGTTGGCGAGGTATCGTCTGTACTGTTATCACCCTCTCTTGAGAGCGATTCTTTCAACTCTTCGAAATCGGAGCGAGATTGTACTAATTTTTCTTTGATAAGAATCTCGAATTCTTTCAAGTCCTTATCGGAATAACGTAATCCTTTAACTGGTTCTGCTGGCATCTTCACTGTTTCTTTTTTAATCTCTGGAGCAGGTTTATAAACGGGTGCAGTTGTCTTTGCCTCGGGTTTCTTCACTGCCGCTGGTTTAGCGGTAACTGCTGGAGCGGGTTTAACTTTTTTAACTTCTACTTTTTTTACTGGAGCAACAACCTTTTTTATTGGCGCTGCTTTCTTTGCTGGCGCTGCTTTTTTAGCAACGGGCTTCTTTGCCACTACTTTTTTTGCTGGAGCAACTTTCTTCGCTGGCGCTGCTTTCTTTGCAGGTGCTGCTTTTTTAGCAATTGGCTTTTTCGCAACTACTTTCTTTGCAGGAGCCGCTTTCTTTGCAGGAGCTGCTTTTTTAGCAATTGGCTTTTTCGCAACTACTTTTTTCGCTGGCGTCGCTTTCTTTACAGGAGCTGCTTTTTTAGCGATTGGCTTTTTCGCAACTACTTTCTTCACTGGAGCCGCTTTCTTTGCGGGTGCTGCTTTTTTAGCAATTGGCTTTTTCGCAACTACTTTCTTCGCTGGCGCCGCTTTCTTTGCAGGTGCTGCTTTTTTAGCAACTACTTTCTTTGCTGGAGCTGCTTTTTTAGCAACAGGTTTTTTAGCAATTACTTTTTTGGCAGGGGTAGATTTTTTTGCCATGGGTTTTACAGGTTTTTGGTTAATAGTAAGCGTACCACTTCTTCACCTTCCCATTCAACCACGACACCCCCTTCCATTTCTGGAATAAACTCAAGCGAAGAAGCAAGTACTTGACTGCTAATATATTCAGAATTGTTTTTCAAAACGTCATTCAAGTAGTTTTCTCCTGAAACTTTAACAATAATTTTATCCGTAACCTCGAAATTGGTTTCTTTTCTCAGATTTTGAATGCGATTCACCAATTCACGGGCATATCCCTCTTCTTTCAATTCAGGAGTTATGGTTACATCAAGCGCAACAGTTAAGTTCCCTTGGTTGGCTACTTTCCATCCGGGAATATCAACAGGAATAATTTCAACGTCTTCGGTTTGAAGTAGTATCGATTCTTTCTTCCAAAGGTATTCTCCCGTTTTCTCAATGGAAGTGATAATTTCTTGTGCGTTTTCTTGAGCGAACTGCTGAATTTCCTTCATGAATTTTCCACACTTTTTACCAAGCGTTTTGAAATTCAATTTGAGGTCCTTCACAATTTTGGTAGTCTGCTCATCGACACATTTCACAGCCTTTACGTTGACTTCACTACAAATGAGATCGCCAACGCTTTCAATTCGTGACTGCGTCGTTTCATCTAAAACTGGAATTCGAATTTCAGCAAGTGTTTGACGCACTTTAATGTTTTCTTTTTTACGAATAGAAAGTGCCATGCTTGAAATGCGTTGCGCAAGGTCCATACGTGCTTCAAGATTTTCATCTCGGAAGCTTCCTTCTTCCAAATGAGAAAGATGCACCGATTCGGTATTTGTGTTCAAGCTTTGGAATAACCAGTCTGAATAGAACGGAGCAAACGGACTCATAAGCTGAGCCACTTGCTTCAAGCAAGCGTGAAGCGTAGCATAGGCAGAGCGTTTGTCTTCGGTCATTTCTCCGTGCCAGAATCTCTTGCGCGCTAAACGAACGAACCAATTTGAAAGGTGATCGTTAACGAACGATTCAATGGCGCGCGCAGCAGGAGTAGGATCAAATGCATCGAGGTTTTTTTCAACTTCAAGCGTAAGAGCATTCAACTTACTCATGATCCACTTGTCTAATTCAGGACGATTTTCAACAGCAGGGTCGTTGCTTGAAGCTTCGTAACCATCAATGTTTGCATACAATGCAAAGAAAGAATACGTGTTCGAAAGCGTTCCGAAAAATGTGCGTTGAACTTCAGCAATTCCTTCTGTATCGAATTTCAAATTATCCCACGGATCTGAATTGGTTATCATATACCAACGCGTGGCGTCAGGACCATATTTACCAAGGGTTTCAAACGGATCAACAGCATTGCCTAAACGCTTAGACATTTTGTTTCCGTTCTTGTCTAAAACAAGTCCGTTTGAAATAACATTTTTATAAGCAACAGAATCGAAACACAACGTTGCAATTGCGTGCAAGGTGTAAAACCATCCTCTTGTTTGATCCACACCCTCTGCAATAAAGTCTGCAGGGAAGGAAAGGTTGTTGTCGATTTTCTCTTTGTTCTCGAAAGGGTAGTGCCACTGTGCATAAGGCATAGCACCACTGTCGAACCACACGTCGATTAAGTCCGCTTCACGGTGCATCGGTTTCCCGCTAGGGCTAACCAATACAATTTTATCTACGTAAGGTTTGTGTAAGTCGAAAAGGTTATAGTTCTCTACCGAATGATTGTTCGGTTGGAAGTTTTCAAGTGGATTCGTTTCTGTAATTCCAGCTGCTACGCTTTTTTTCAATTCAGATTGAAGTTCTTCAACCGATCCAATACAAATTGATTCGCTACCATCTTCGGTGCGCCAAATTGGAAGAGGAATTCCCCAAAAGCGACTGCGCGAAAGGTTCCAGTCGTTTGCGTTTTCCAACCAATTGCCAAATCTTCCAGTACCCGTAGATTCTGGTTTCCATTGAATGGTATTGTTCAATTCAACCAAACGATTTCTCTTCTCAGGAACCTTCACGAACCAAGAATCCAAAGGATAGTACAATACAGGTTTGTCTGTTCTCCAGCAATGAGGATAGTTGTGCGCGTATTTTTCTTTCTTGAATAATTTCCCTTCGGTTTGAAGTTTCAAAACGATACGTTCGTCAACACTCAAATACTGAAGCTTGTCGGTGTCTTTTATTATTCCACCAAGACTTGCTTTTTGTTTTACAAGCTCAACCGCTTTTTCTTCATCTGAATAGTACGCTTCTTTCACAAACTCTTCTCCGAATAAGAATGTGCCGTCTTGTACTTCAGGAAGGAAGCGTCCTCTGCGATCGACAAGGGTGAGATTTCCCATGCCGTTTTGTTTCGCTACGCGGAAGTCATCTGCCCCAAAGCTTGGTGCAATGTGAACGATACCGGTTCCGTCTTCCGTGGTAACGAAATCACCGCCGATAATCTTGAAAGCGTCGCCGTCGTTCGGTTGCACGAAAGGAAGCAATTGCTCGTAACGAAGATTTAAAAGTTGTTTTCCGTTTACTTCTGAAACAGTTCTATTCGGAATTTTCTTATCTCCTGCGTTGAACTCTTCAAAGTTTTCTCCGTTTTCTACCGGGAAATATTTTTCACGAAGCGCTGAAGCGACAATGAAATACGCACGCTCGTTTCCAAATGGAGTAATAGATTCAACAACCGTGTAGTTTATTTTTTCTCCAACAGCTAATGCCACGTTTGAAGGCAAGGTCCATGGAGTAGTTGTCCAAGCTAAAACATAAATCGGAAGATCCGAATTCACATTGAGCGTTGTATGCGCATCAATCAATTTGAACTGCGCTACCGCTGAAGTGTCTTTCACTTCTTTGTAACAACCTGGCTGGTTCAATTCGTGCGAACTTAATCCTGTCCCGGCAGCCGGTGAATAGGGTTGAATGGTGTAGCCCTTGTACAACAGATTCTTGTTGTGCAATTGCTGAAGTAACCACCAAACTGTTTCAATGTATTTGTTGTCATAGGTAACGTAAGGGTCGTTCATGTCGACCCAGTATCCCATGTCTTTGGTAAGTTTCTCCCAGAGGTCGGTGTACTTCATAACCTCCTTGCGGCAGGCGTTGTTGTACTCTTCAACCGAAATGGTCTTACCAATGTCTTCTTTCTTAATGCCTAATGTTTTCTCTACACTTAATTCAATGGGAAGTCCATGCGTGTCCCAACCAGCTTTGCGATGAACTTGCTTTCCACGAAGGGTTTGGTAACGACAGAAGATATCTTTAATGGAACGCGCCATAACGTGGTGAATGCCAGGCATTCCGTTAGCAGAAGGTGGCCCTTCGAAAAACACGAATGGCTGTCCGCCTTCACGTTCAGTAATACTGCGTTGGAAAATGTTCTCCGCTTGCCAGTATGCTTGTATGTCGCTCGCTATTTGTGGAAGCGATAATCCTTTGATTTCCCTGTATTTGCCCATGGAAGGTATTGAAAATAGAGTGCAAAGATAAAAACAAAAGCGGAGGGTTGACCTCCGCTTTTCAAGTGCGCATGGAGGGACTCGAACCCCCACGCCTCGCGGCACCAGATCCTAAGTCTGGCGCGGCTACCAATTACGCCACATGCGCATGTTGCGGTGCAAATATACAATGCTTCTTGGAATATGAAAGTTTTTCTCTTCTGGATTAACTTAAATAGATGAAATATTTCGTTTTTTCTTTCTATTTATTGCTGCATTTTTCCGGTCGAATGTATGCTCAACATGTCTCTGGGGCAAGAATGGCGGCACTTAGCGGAAGTGCAATTGCGCAAGCTGATGCCTTTGCCGGATTCCACAATCTATCTTCTTCAGCGAAAATTAATGGCCTGAATTGTTCTTTTTTTGGACAGATGCCTTATGGATTTTCCGAAATAAATGACGGAGGATTGGCATTTTTGAAGCACTTCGGTTCGGGAGTTATGGGGGTCGTATGCCAATCGTATGGGAATGATGAGTTTATTCGAAGGCGAGTGAATATGGGATATGCCTTACCGCTATCCTCGAAGTTGAGCACTTCTGTAAGTCTCGGATATTCTTATACCCGAATAGCAAATGACTACGGTTTTTCTTCCAATTATTGGGTGAACGTAGGTGCGACTTATGATGTTCGAAAGGATTGGAAATGGGCGGCAGTTGCTGATCTTCCGATGCAATCAATACGAAACGATGAGGACTTGCCAGCAACGCTGAGGCTTGGAACAACTTATTCTTTTGGAGAACAGGTAAGCTTGTCAGCGCAATTGTCTTCATCAAGTTCTTTAACCTCTTCTGTAACGTATAGTTTTGGTTTGGAATATTTACCTGTTGAAGTGTTTGCCTTCCGCCTAGGAATGAATACCCATTGGCAGACTTGGTCTATGGGTATTGGAACTCATTTGAAGAATTATTCATTCGACGCTTCAGCGACTATTCATCCGCAATTGGGTGTTACTCCACAAATTTCGTTTGTCTATGGAAGGTATAACTAGGTGCATGCTTTTTTTATTTTTCGGGTTGAAGGTGATTCGTCCTTTGGCTCAACACTCGGAAGATTTCGAATTGGAACAACTCGTTGAGCAGCGCGTAGAGAGCATTTCAAGTTTGACGGAGGAAGGAATCGAGATTGATTACTCTTCGTTAACGGAAGACTTGAATTATTTCGCACGACACAGACTCAATCTCAATTCAGCGGAAATAAACGACTTGCAAGCATTGGTTGTTTTGAGCGACGCTCAGATTCAATCGTTGTTCCGGCATATTTCCAAATATGGAAAATTGAAAAGCATCTTTGAATTGCAGAGTATAGCAAGTATGGATTTGATGACCGTTCGCTGGTTGCAGCCTTTTGTTTTCGTGAATGAAGAAGATGGGTTTTCTGATTTTTCATTTCGAAGATTGCGTGAAGAAGGAACGCATGATATTCTATTTCGAGCGAAACGAACGTTACAAGAACAGGCGGGATTTATTCCAGATGCAATGACTGGAAAGAAGAATTTTTTGGGAAGTGAATACGGAACGTATTTGCGATATCGTTTTCAATACCGTAGGAATATTGCATTCGGACTAACGCTTGAAAACGATATCGGTGAACCGCTGCGAAAGGGACCCGATTTTAAAAGTGCCTCCTTGTTTATTCGTGAAGCCAGTGGGCTGAAGCAATTGGCAATAGGTGATTATCAGGTTCAGTTTGGACAAGGACTCACATGCTGGAACAGCATGGCATTCGGGAAGTCTTCCTTCAGTGTTCAAGTGAAACGAAACGCGCAAAATCTTCGTCCATATTCTTCAGTAAATGAAAATTCATTCTTTCGAGGTGCAGGGGCAACTTTCGGAAATAAATTTTTCAGTACAACATTCTTTGTTTCTCGAAGAAAACTCGATGCGACATTCATGAACGACACCATGTTTTTAGACGACAATCAAGTGGTCAGTGCTATTGCTTTTGGCGGTCTTCACCGAACGGAAAGCGAACGGGCGAATAGGAATGTCTTGACCGAAAATATTTATGGTGGAAATGTGCAGGTTCAACGTGGTATGTGGAAACTCGGAACGGTTGCGGTTCATAGAAGTTTCAGCGATTCAATTGCAGCGAAAACCGATTGGTATGCACAAGGGAAATTTGCTGGGAAGAATCAAGAAGTAATAGGTGCTTATGCTGAAGGGGTGTTGCAGAACGTTTCGATTTTCGGAGAAGTTTCACGAAGTTCAAACGGAGCAATGGCCGCTGTATTTGGATTGACTTCGGCTTTGAATGCGCGTGTTTCTGCAACACTTTTGTTTCGCGATTATGGAACTGATTTTCAAGCGGTGTATTCGAATGTTCTTGCGGAAGGAAACAGCGTTCTTCCTTCGAATGAGCAAGGAATTTATGCAAGTGTTCAGGCTCAATTATCGAAGAAAATAAGCATGAACGTATACACAGATGGTGTTCAATTTCCTTGGCTGAAGTATCAAGTGACAGCCCCTTCTAGCTTCAGCGACAATCTTATTCAATTCAATTACAAGCCCGATAAGAAGCATGAGTTTTATGCACGAATGCGCATTCGTAGGACTTCGATAGATAGAAGTGTTCTAGATCGTATTGACTTTCCAGTGGATAAACTTTCACAGCAAATTAGACTGAATTTTATTTTTAGTCCGACTGAAAGTTTGAAGTTACACAGTCGTTTAGAATTAGTAAAATCTAATGAGGAAGGGCTTCCAAACGAAACTGGGTATTTGGTTTTTCAAGATGTTACATGGAAGAAGATGAGTGTTCCAGTTAGCGTAACATTTCGTTACGCTTTGTTTCAAACAGATTCATGGAACGCCCGATTGTATGCTTATGAGAATGATGTGCTCTACAGTTACAGCATTCCGGCTTATTATGGAAAGGGAGCAAGAATTTATGCCATCTTCAAGTTTGATATTCGAAGAAACATTGATTTATGGATTCGATTAGCGCAGTGGACGTATACCGACAGAGATCAAATTTCTTCTGGAGATTCGGCCATAGAAGGATTTCGAAAAACAGATTGCACCATGCAATTGCGTATGCAATTTTAGAGGCGCTTCAGAATTTCGTTTTCAATTTCTTCGCTGTCCCAAACGGCTTCAATATCTGGTCTGTTCATGACTTCCTTCATGATTTCATTTTGACGAATACCGCTGCTTAATGCTTCGCTGTACGGGATGTGACTGAAGGTTACTTGCGAATAAAGTGGAATCCATTTTTCAGGATACTTCGTTGCAAAGCGACCTTCAATTTTCTTCTGAAGAAGGAAATCTTTATCGGCAGTTAAATCGCGCATCTCAATGTAATTGCGAAGCGCTAATTCTAAAATAGCATCGCCGTTTGGTTTGCGCGTCTTTCCATACTCTTTCAATAAATCTGGATGATCTTCACCCATTTCATTCATAAGGCGGTTCAATTCGCTGCAGTCTTCAAACCCACTGTTCATGCCTTGTCCGTAAAACGGAACAATTGCATGTGCAGAATCACCCATGAGTGCAACTTGGTTTTTGTAGTTCCAAGGATTGCATTTCGTCATGACTAAACTTGCGGTTGGATTCGTGTTGAAATCGAGCAACAATTCCGGCATCATTGCTTTCGCATCTGGAAAATATTTTTCGAAGAAATCGAGAACGTCTTGATCTGTTTTCAATTTATCGAAAGAAACTTCGCCTTCAAAAGGGAAGAAGAGTGTGCATGTGAAACTACCGTCGATATTGGGAAGTGCAATCATCATGAATTCACCTCTTGGCCAAATGTGAAGACAGTCTTTGCGCATTTGATGCGTACCGTCTGCATTGGCGGGAATCTCTAATTCCTTGTATCCATGGTCTAAATAAGACTGTGAGTATTCATTGCGATCGAGTTTCGTCATGCGTGCACGAACAGCGCTGAATGCGCCATCTGTGCCGAAAATCTGATCGAATTGTTGACGAACACGTTCGCCATTTTTTCCTTCGAAAACAATGGTATTTGTATCGAGTTCAACATCTACACATTTGTGTTCGAAGTTGAGTGAAACGTTTTCGAATTCAGCAGCGCAGCGCACCAATGTTTGATTCAGAATTCCTCTTGAAACACTGTATATGGCTTGACCTTCTTTACCGTAAGGTTGGTAGGTAAGTTCTCCTGTTACCGCGTGCATTAATCTTCCACTCATCGGAAGAGCAACCGCTTCAATTTCTTTTCGGATGTTCGCGCCTTCAAGGCCTTTCCAACCGCGATCGCTTAGAGCGAGGTTAATACTCTTTCCTTGAACAACTTTCACGTTGCGAATGTCTGAACGACGGTCAAATACAGAAACCGTGTATCCGCGTTTAGCGAGGTAAACAGCCCATAAACTTCCAACTAATCCTGCCCCAACAACGGCAACGTTTTTCTTGTTCATATTAGATAGCATTTAATGCATTCGTTAAATCTTCAATTAAGTCTTCTGCGTCTTCAATTCCCACACTCAATCTTAAAAGTGAATCGGTAATTCCGCTTCTTTCTCTTTCCGGTTTTGGAATAGATGCGTGTGTCATAGATGCAGGGTGTCCGAGCAATGATTCCACTCCGCCCAATGATTCAGCAAGAGAGAATACACGAACCGCTTGTGCCAATTTCGAAGCGTCTTCAAAACGATCTCCTTTCAAACTGAATGAAATCATTCCACCGAAATCGCGCATTTGCTTTTTCGCAACTTCATGGTTCGGATGAGAAGGGAAACCAGGCCAGTAAACCTTTTCCACTTTCGGATGGTTCGCCAGGAAGTTAGCAACCACAGCGCCGTTTGAGCAGTGTCTTTCCATACGAACATGCAACGTTTTCAATCCGCGTAATACCAAGAAGCTATCCTGTGGACCAGGTGTAGCTCCGCATGAATTCGCAATGAATGCTAATTGCTCATACAAGTTGTCGTCGTTGGTACATAAAGCGCCCATCACAACATCGCTGTGCCCGTTTAAATATTTAGTTGCACTGTGCATAACAATATCCGCGTTCATGTCTAACGGATTTTGAAGATAGGGTGAAGCAAAAGTGTTATCTATGACAGAAATCAAATTGTGTTTTTTTGCAAATTCCACGCAACGTTCAATGTCTATGATTTTCATCATCGGGTTGGTTGGAGTTTCCACCCATAACATTTTTGTCTTGGCGTTAACAGTTCTTTCCAGTGCATCGAAATCGTGCATGTCTACGAAGTGAAATACAATTCCATATTTCGCAAAAACCTTGGTGAACATGCGGTAGCTTCCGCCGTATAGGTCGTCTGTTGCAATGACCTCATCTCCAGGAACGAGAAGCTTAATGATTGCATCTGCAGCACCCATGCCGCTTGAGAAACACAAACCTTGTTTAGCGTTTTCCAATTCAGCCAAGCAACGCTCCAAAGCAACACGCGTTGGGTTTTTCCCACGTGCGTAGGCGTAACCTTTGTGAACACCCGGAGACTCCTGAACGTACGTTGAAGTTTGATAAATCGGAGTCATGATGGCTCCTGTAGTTGGATCGGGCTCTTGTCCCGCGTGAATGGCTTTGGTTCCGAAACGCATGGTAAAATTTTTCCGCAATTTACACCGAAGCGCTCACAAACAAGCAGAACTATTTACACGTTCTTTTCAATATACTTAATGATTTGTCCTGCAATATCTACACCTGTAGCAGATTCAATTCCTTCAAGACCAGGCGATGAATTTACTTCAATAATAAGCGGACCTCTTTCGCTACGTAACATGTCAACTCCAGCAATACCAAGTTTCATGGCGTTAGCTGCTTTGATTGCTGCGATCTCTTCTTCCAGCGTAAGCTCAATAACTTTAGCAGAACCACCTCTGTGAAGATTGCTGCGGAATTCACCTTCCTTAGCAGTTCGAACCATTGCGCCTACCACATGTCCGTCTACGACGAATGCGCGAATGTCTTCTCCGCGTGACTCTTTAATGAACTCTTGAACGATTACACGGGCTTTCAATCCGTTGAATGCTTCAATAACTGAAACCGCCGCTTTCTTATTTTCCGCAAGTACTACTCCTAATCCTTGTGTTCCCTCTAAAAGCTTAATGATTACAGGTGCTCCTCCAACTTCACGCAGTGTGCGTTCAACATCTTTTGAATAGTTCGTGAAAACTGTTTTCGGCAAGCCTAATCCAGCACGAGATAAGATTTGCAAGCTGCGCAGTTTGTCGCGTGAACGAACGAGGGCTTGCGATTCCACTGCAGTAAATACATTCATCATTTCAAACTGACGAACCACTGCTGTTCCGTAGAAAGTAACGGAAGCACCAATACGTGGAATAACCGCGTTAACCCCAGTTATTTCTTCCCCGCGATAAAGCACTTTTGGCTTTTTCTTTTCAATAACTAAGTCGCATTTCGAGTGATCGATAACACGAATTTCGTGGCCTCTTTTCTGAGCGGCTTCAACCAAACGCTTCGTGCTATAAAGCTTTGCGTTACGAGAAAGTACAACTAAGTTCATTGTGGAATTGTGTGAGGCAAAGTAACGACTATTCCATTTGTTACACAAGATACTTTGTAAGATGTTTCACAAGGTCCTTCGCAAGACCTTTCGGAGAATCTTTCGAAGAATCTTGAAACAGATGTTTCGCAAGAGGGATTAAATGAAAAGGGCTTGGTTCAGTGCTAGAGTTTCTGGGGAATTGACGTTGGCTTTGGCATAGTCCGATGCGCCTTGTGACCATGTTTGATAATCATCTTCAGATAGGTTCACAAAGAATTCTAACGATTCCGATAATTTCCAGGGGTTCAAGGAAGTGGATTTGCCAGCGTGGGCTTCTTCGAGGTTTTTCCAAGGTGTGTTATCGGAAATAACAACTGGGGTGCCGTAGGAAAGGGCTTCTGCTATAACATGCCCATAATTTTCACCCCGAGAAGGCAAGAAAAAGAGATGAGCGTTTTCATAAAACACTTTTAACTCGTCCTGGTTTTTATGTCCATGCATTTGAATTTTAACAGAAGAAAAATCTTGCTCAGCATCAAGTATTGTTTTCACAAGTTCAGCATTTTCTCGTAGCCCAACAATGTCCCATTGGATAATTTTTTTCGGATTCCATTTCCGAATGGCTTCTATAGCTTCGAGGTAACCTTTTTCGGGACTTATTCGTCCGACTGTTAACATTCTGAAGGGCGATGAAAGTTTCATTTTTACAGCTATGAATGCTGCGTTGGAAATGTTAGGTGCAATTCGAATATTCGCTTTAGGAAATAACCGAAGAATTTCATCGCGCTCTATTTCATTGGTCGCATGCCAACAAATGTTATCATAAGTTTTGTTGGCTTTAGCAAAAAATAGAAACAGTTTTTTCTTAAATCCTTTCTGATTGAATGCTGCTGGTTTTAGCATGCCACGCGGAGCAAGAATAATTTGATTCGACCATCCGCTCTTTTTGCAAACACGAAGCGGTGTTAAGGTGAATTTGGGAGACCACATGGAATTCAAGTAAATTCGATCGGGTTCAAGTTCTTTGTAAATCTTAAAGATGAAATTTTCGGTCAATGAATTTTCATTCAGATAATAGACTTGAATGTTTTTTTGAAAGCTTTCTTGCCAAGCGTTGGATCGAATACCTGGGTATGGCGTTGTGCTGTTCAAGTCTGTATTTCTAGTAACGACATAGAACTTATCTGAACTGAATTTCATTAATGATATCAGCGATTGTATGGGACCACCCGCTTGTGACCCTGGATAAAACCAATCGGTGAATACCAGTATTTTCATTCTTCGAAGTTAATTTGATTGTTCTTCATCCAATGTCCTAACACGGATAAATGCCAAAATGAAATGAAAGACTTTTCTTCACTGCCCATTAAAAATTTACTCCAAGCATTTTTCAAAACCTTTTCATTCACGACAGCTTGATTGTATAATTCTTGAAATCCAGATTCGGTGAACTCTTTTAGTTCATTTTTCATCCAAACACTCCAAGGCAAAGTGAATCCCATTTTCTTTCGATTCACGATTTCATCTGGAATAATATGTGCAAACGTTTCTGTTAGAAATTTTTTAGGGGAAGTAGGTTGTTTCAAATTATTGGAAAGATGCGTAGCCAATTCAACGACGTTGTGATCTAGAAAAGGAACGCGAATTTCAAGGGAATGCGCCATACTCATTTGATCACTGTCGCGAAGCAAAACATGTTGCATGTATGATTCGATTTCAGCTGCAGAAATTCTATTTAAGAGCGGAGCATTTTTTTCAAAAATGAATTTGAAATTCTTCTCTATCTCGAAGTGTTTTGTTTTTCGTGTTAACAATTCGTTGGCTTTCCAAACCTTTCTCACCAACGGGAACGCATGAGATAAATCGGCTTGTTTCAGTCCTAATAGCTCAGCTTTTTTTTGAAGCGATCGATTTGAAGAAATAGAGGAGAGAAGAAGTGAAACAGATTTTCTAAGCGGATAGGATAGTTTTAAAGCAAATGATTTTTCAATGCTAGTCATGTATTGAAAGACTGGATAACCAGCGAACAATTCATCTCCACCTAATCCGGAAATAGCAACCGTAATACCTGCTTCTTTCGCGGCTTTCGAGACGGCGTAAGTGTTCGGACCATCTCCGCTAGGAAAGTCAATGGATGCAATTGCACTGGGAATGTCTTTCAAGAATTCACTTGCACTGAGATTAATCTCGTGGTGGTTGGTGCCGAACTTTTTGGCGATGAGTTGCGCGTATTTTCTTTCGTCGAACGCTTCCTCTTCGAAAGAAATTTGAAACGTATTTATCTGTTCGCTTCGTACTTCAGACATTAATCCAACTAATAAACTTGAATCAATTCCACCACTTAGAAATGCTCCAAAAGGAACATCTGCTCGCATATGCTGCTCAACCGATTCATTGAGGGTTGAACGCAAAAGATCTTGAG
>JBIKRF010000191.1:0-2590 GCA_044349305.1 Flavobacteriales bacterium | reverse complement strand
GAAAGAAATTATGAAAAATCCAGAAAAATATGGCTATTTAATTCCTAAAGAAGCCTTATACCCAAAAATTAGCACAAAAAAAATAATGGTTGACTCTACTATCACAAATTTGTCTACATTTGCTATAAGTCAGGGGATTAACTATAAAATTTTAAAAACACATAACCAATGGTTGCGTGATAAAAAATTAGACAATCCAACAAAAAAAATATACGAAATTGAAATTCCAATTGAAGGATATAATAAATAAAATGAAAAGTAAAATGACCCTACAAATAATATTGTCTTTAATTCTTATCGGAATTTTAGCAGGAGTACTAAGCGGATTGGTTGGCGTTGGTGGCGGCATAATTATGGTGCCCCTATTAGTCTTGCTTTTCGGATTTAATCAGCACCAAGCACAAGGTACAAGTTTAGCCGTTCTAGCAGTACCAGTAACAGCAGTAGCTGTTTTTTCGTATTATAAAGATGGTCAAGTTAATATAAAATACGCTGCTATAATTGCAGCTTTTTTTGTTGTTGGAAGTGTTTTTGGAAGCAAACTTGCCTTAATATTAGATCAAAAAATGTTGAAGAAAATTTTTGCCGTAGTGTTATTAGCTATTGCAGGAAAAATGTTGTTAGACAAATAAAAATTAAATAATTATTTTTTATAAACATGTTTATTTGTTACAATGCCTTTTTTGAAAACACTTCTAATTTTCATTCTTAAAAAAGAATCTAATTTTAATAGCTGGTTTATTATTGGTTGATTTGGTCGACCACGAAACGTGGTTATATGAAAAAAATCGTTATTTTTTAATGGAAAATTTGAAAAATAATAATTTGAAACACATTTTCTGCTAAAATCTGAATTAGTAATTGGACTTACAGAATGCCAAGATTTCTGATGAGTAGCCATAACAACTAATCTATTAAATTTTGAAATAACAACAATTGGATTATTTTTTAATCCTTTCGGCCAAAGTTCTAAATTTCCTCCAAAATTTGATTGCCAATTAGGATTTACATAAAAAAGTAAGTTTAAAACGCGCCATTTTCCCACGTCTTTATCATGAGAATTATCTAAATGTGGGTTTAAAAATTGTTTATTTTCCATTAATGATAAACCGCCTGCATACAAATTTTCATCAGGATGTAAATCTTCAATTTCACAAATTTCACTGATACAATTCACAACATTTTTATGCTGAAAAGCATAAACTACCTGTTCCAACAAGGAATCATAATTATCCATTTGAACAGCTATATATTTGTCTTCTCTAATGCTTTGCTTCAAAATCATATCTTTAGCTTCAGGAAAACAACTGTTTATTTTTAAAACTAAATCATTTGGAAGCAAATCATCTATATAAAAATATCCAATTTCGTGAATTGATTTTTTATAATTAGCTTTTAATTCTTCCTTGTTTTGAGTTAATTTTGCTACAATAAACTCACTAATTTCTTGTGAAGTGTACATCATAGTTTTAAAATTTTAAATCAAAAATAGCATAATTTAAATTCAATTGAAACTAATTAAACTTAAAATATATTAAATTTGTAAAAAACAGCATAATGACAAAAAAGAAAATTGTAATTTCAGGAGTAAATATGGTAGAAGGTGGAATTTTTACTATATTGGACAATGTTTTGCAACAATTTTCGGAATTAAACGCAATGAACCATTATAACATCATTGCATTAGTAAACAATAAAGAAAAATTTAAGTACGATAATATTGAATATATTGAATTTCATAAATCAAAAAAATCATGGTTTTACCGACTATATTATGAATATTTTTATTTTAAGAAATTATCTAAAAAAATGCAGCCCGATATTTGGCTTTCTCTTCATGATACTTCACCAAATATAATAGCAAATAAGCGTTTTGTATATTTACATCATCCAAATACATTGAGAAAAGTTGGCTGGAAAGATTGGTATTTTGATTATAAAGTTGGAGTTTTTTCTATACTTTACGATTATTTATTTAAAATAAACATTACAAAAAATCATACAGTTTTCGTACAACAACATTGGATAAAAGAAGTATTTGAAGAACGTTTTAAAATCAAAAATATAAAAGTTGCCACACCAGAATATGTAGAAAAGATTGTGACCGAAAAATATAATTTTGAATCTAATAAAATTCACTTTTTTTATCCAAGTTTTCCGAGAAGTCTCAAAAACCACGAAGCCATTTTAGAAGCAATTAAAGTATTGCCTAAAAGTATTTCTGAAAAAACACAATTTCATTTTACTACAATGAAAAATAATAAAGAAAAATATGCCAAATTTTTAGTGAAAGAATATAATTTTTTAGAAAATGTTCATTTTTATGGAAAAGTAAAAAGAAGTCAGTTATTATCAATGTACAATGCTATGGATTGTTTACTTTTCCCATCAAAAATAGAAACATGGGGCTTGCCAATTTCTGAAGCAAAAGCGTATAATAAACCGATGTTTTTAGCCAATTTACCTTATGCCAAAGAAGCTTGTGGGAATTATGAAAAGGTATCGTTTTTTGATGAAAATAATGCTACTGAGTTGGCAAAACTAATTACTGAATTTGTAGAAGAAAAACATATGTTTCAAGGAAATACTT
>JBIKRF010000087.1:0-9781 GCA_044349305.1 Flavobacteriales bacterium | reverse complement strand
AAGTGGTAAAGCCCGTTGCTAAAAAAGTTGTAAAACCTTTAGCAAAGAAAGTTGTCAAGCCTGTTGCGAAAGCAGTGAAGAAGGATGTGAAAAGTATTAAAAAAGTAGTGAACGTAGTGATCAAGACCAAAGCGAAAGAAGTGAAGAAGGCAGTTAAACCAGTGGCCAAGAAAGCTGCTCCTGCTAAAAAAGTAGTAACTAAAAAGGCAGTTGCTCCGGCAAAGAAGACTGCTCCAATAGCCAAAAAGGTCGCAGCAAAGAAGGCAGCTCCTGCCAAAAAAGTAGCTCCGAAAAAAGCTGTAGCTCTAGTAAAGAAATCTACGCCAGCGGCTAAAGCTATAGTAGCTAAGAAAGCTGTTCCGACAGCTAAACCAGTAGCAACTAAAAAAGCTGCGCCCGTTAAAGTTGAAAAAACAAAAGCTTCCAAATCATCTGTGCCAGCCAAGCCTGAGAAAAAAGGCAAAGCTGCTAAAGCAGAAAAGGTAGTTGCTGAAGATGGAGTTGAAATTCCAGTTGTATTAGCTCCGGAAGATGAGGCTATTCTAGCTGAAGCGTTAACGATTGCCAAGCCGAAGCGCGAAGCAAAAGTCCGCAAGGAAGTTATTGCTGAAGGTCCAATTGATGGTAAGCCAAGAACTTTTAAAATTGGTATTGCCCCTGTGCAACTAGAAAAACGTGTTGCGAACCCAATTCACGTAGCATCTGAAATGGATCCTAAGCAGGCCATCTTCGTTCCGATTGCTAAACCAGAGAAAAACGAGAAAAACCAAACAAACGATACAGAAACTATGATTTCAATTAATCAAATGAACAAGTCGAACAGCGAAGATGCTAAAAAGGGCATCTCTGTTGAATCTAAATTGAGACACTTATATGCTCTTCAATTAATTGACTCTCGCATTGACAAGATTCGCGCTACACGTGGAGAATTGCCATACGAGGTTGAAGATTTGAAAGATGAAGTATCTGGATTAGAGGCTCGCTTGGAGCGTTTGAATGGTGAATTCAAAGGTGCTGAAGAGAGCATTGTGGCTTGTAAATCGGCTATCAAAGAAGCTGAAGCACTAATTGTGAAGTACAAAGATCAATTGAATAAGGTTAAGAATAACCGTGAGTTCGATTCATTGAATAAAGAAATTGAATTCCAAGAGTTGGAAATAGAGTTACAGTCTAAGCACATTCGTACAGCAGATTCTTTGAAAATGACTAAGCAAGCTGAAATCGATAATACTTCGTCGAAATTATCAGAGCGTGCGAATGACTTAAATTTAAAAGAAACTGAATTAACTGAATTGATGAGCGAAACTCAGAAAGAGGAAGACTTCCTTTCTAAGCGTAGTGATGAGGCTAAGAAGCACATCGATCTTCATTTGTTGGAGCGTTATGTGCGTATGCGTAAGTCTGCACAAAACGGTCTAGCTGTTGTTCCAATCGAACGTGATGCATCGGCTGGTTCATTCATTCAGATTCCTGCTCAAGTTCAAATGGACGTTCGTTTACGTAAGCGTATCATCACTGATGAGCACAGTGGACGTATCCTAGTAGATGAAGAGATGGCTTATGAAGAAGAATTGAAATTCAAAGAAGTTCTTCTGAAGGAAATGGCGAAGTAAGAACGTAAGAAGAGTTAAGAGAGGGGAAGAAAAGGGAATATTAAAAAAGGGATGATTAAATCATCCCTTTTTTAATGACCAATTCCAAGAACCGGTCTTCCATATTTTTAACAGAAGGAAATTCGTTCATGATTTTTCCATCTTTCAAATAATCTGTTCTTTCGTAGGGCATGAGCTTATTATATACTCGCAGCGTTTTTAAGAAATGAATATCTGCTTCATGATCACGCTCGCGCTGGGTATAGAAGCGAATGGTTGACTTCAAGGCATACTCAACTAAGTCTGTATTACCTAAACACAAGTGAATAAGAATGTTCAGTACGCGAACATGTCCATATATATCTTGACGTAATTCTTTATCGGAATTATTAATGATTTCGTTGACGTGCTTCAACGCTCTTTGGTGCAAACCGCAGGAGAATTCATAAAGTGCAAGTCGGTAATGCATCATCATTTCAAACTCTTTGCTCAACACATTTTTGGTCTGCTGAATAGACGAAAACAATTCGTCAGATTGAATCTTCTGATCGAACATTAACGCCATTTCAACTTGTATCTGCTTTAGAATTCGAAATCTAAATGTGGTTAAATCTGGATTATGAAACTCTTCTATTTCCTCGAGTGATTCTAGCTTTTTAAATAATTCGGTTGCCCCTGCTCTATCGTTTAGAAGCACTCTACAAGTCAGTAATTGCCCTAATGCTCTTAAATAGCGTTTGCCCTTGTCTTCTCGCAACCATTCATTATTCTCGAACAAGAGCACCAATTCGGTAAAATATTGAGCAGCCAATTCAATGTTGCTGTTTGCAATAGCACAAAAACCCAATGAATACAAGCGAATACAATTCGAACGTATTGATTTCGCTTGTGAAGCGTCATCCAATAATTTTGAACTTAATATTTCACTAAGCATGTCTTCATGAACTTTCGATGGCGTAAATCCGCCTGAACGGAAAATGGCATTTACCTTTCCATAAATAACCTGATATTGGGCTAGATTTTGAAGAAGAACCAATACGTGAGCTTCCTCTTCTGCTATTTCGTCAATGGACTGCGAGAATTCACCATTCTCATAATCTTCCTCAAGAAGATTTTTTTGCCACGAAATAATTTCAAACAAATAATAAAAGAACTCATAAGAGAGCGCAAGTTTCTTAGCTCGTTTCAATTCTTTTTTGCACTCTTCAAAAAGTCCCTTTTTATGAAGAATATCTACATTCTTCAAAGCTTGCTTTAAAATACTTCGAACGCTACTTTCGCCGTGGTAAGAACGAAGTGACTTCAATATTAATTTGAATAAGTGATTTTTTTCGGAAGGGAGATGCTTCAAAAACAATTCACCTTTGAATGTTTCTTTTACAAATTCTTCATCGTAATGATCCATTTTTTCAAGTAAATCAAATAGACGAACATAGTTCTTCTCGCCCGCTTGCAAAGAGCTTTGTAACTTGAAAAAACGCTTTTCACTCTTGGTCAGGGAGTGAACCAGATCGAAGAGATCGTGGGTTGGTTTCATGCTTGCAGTTTGGTTGGTTTTATAGCCTAAAGTAGTTCCAAGTCTCCAGGGCTTATTATAAGACGCAGCCAATTTGAAAAAGGTTGTTTCGTGAAATTAGAATATCTTGCAGTCATGAATTTGCATAATTTGAACAGAATAATTCTAGTTGCTCTTTGCTCAATTTTATCTTTTAATTCTTACGGGCAATCTTCTTCCCGTTTGAATTGCAATCATAATCATTCAGCAAAAAACCTTTCAAACAGCAACAGCCGTTGTGATACTGTCGATATCATAGACACTTACGTATACCTCGATTTCACGAATTTTTCGAGTAACAATCTTCGCGGTTATGCAGATATTGTGGTTTCACCGTTGATGGTGAATATTCCTCAATTGCATTTTGACTTGGAGGGATTGATTACAGATTCTGTTTTTGTGAATTCGACTCAATTATTCTTTAATCATTTCGGTCCGGATTTATTCATATACCTCCCCAATCTTCCCTCTTGGACCAATTTTACGGTTCGAATATATTACCATGGAACCCCCATTCACGATACCAGCTGGGGTGGTTTCTATTACAGCAGCGGATATGCATACAATATGGGTGTAGGCATGAATGCGCTTCCACACAATTACGGGCGTGTGTGGTTTCCATGCTTCGATAATTTCAGAGAGCGCTGCACGTATACGATACAGACTTTAACAGATGGGGGTCGGACTTCGTATTGCGGTGGTTTGCGTTCTTCAGTGGAAAATTTAGGGGGAGATTCTTTGCTTACTACCTGGAATTTATTACAACCGGTTCCCTCCTATTTAGCTAGCGTTGCTGTTACGAACTATACACACGTGGAAGATGAGTTCACTTCTTTGGGTGGATTCACACGACCAATCTGGCTTGCAGCAAGGGCATCAGATACTTTAGACATGAAGAATAGCTTTGTGCATTTGCACGAGGCACTCCTCGCTTTCGAAACGAAATACGGTAATTACGCTTTCGATAAAGTTGGTTTTACAGCTGTGCCTTTCTCGGGTGGGGCAATGGAACACGCTACCAATGTGGCCTATCCCTTATTTGCCATTGATGGAACAACCACCTACGAGACACTTTATGCGCACGAATTGAGTCACCATTGGTGGGGCGATTTAGTCACTTGTGAAACGGCTGCGGATATGTGGATTAACGAAGGAATGGCCTCTTATAGCGAACGGATTTTCACTGAGTGGTTGTATGGTAGCGATGCATACAGCAATTCTATTCGAAATAATCATAGGGATGTTTTGTTGAATGCTGCGCGCAACGACGGAGGACATTTCCCGTTGAATGCCATACCTGAAAACGTGACTTATGGCGAAACTGTGTATAACAAAGGAGCCGATGTTGCCCATTCGTTGAGAGGTTTCATGGGCGATGAAAATTTCTTTCAAGCCATTCATGATCTTATCTCTGAATATCAATTCAGCACCTTGAACTCGGCTCAGATGCGCGATTTCTTTCAAGCGTATACAACAGAAGATCTCTCTGAGTTCTTTAACGGATGGGTCTTTCAGCCAGGATATCCAGATTTTCGTCTCATTGGTTATAGCTACTCTACTCAGTTTGTAGGATTTGAATTGAATGTTCATGTTGACCAATACCTTCATCACAATACCAATTACTTGAATAATGTTCCGCTTGAAGTAACGGTCATGGATTTTCAAGGAAATACAGACACTGTGCTCATTCACGCTTCAGGAGAATCGAGCACTGCGACAGCTACGGTCTTGTTCGAACCCGCGCATGTCATGTTGAATAGAGCAGATAAATTGCATTACGCAACGTTAGCCGATGAAGCTTGGAATTCAACAACGGGATCTCATGATTTAACCTACGCCAATTTCGAATATGACGTAAATGATTTAGGAAATATGGATAGCATTTTTGTTCGATCTGAAATGCACTTGACAGCAGCTGATCGGGTTACTGCTCTTCCAATGACCGACTATGTGATTTCTCCGGATAGATACTGGCATGTCAACACTTATGCAAACGAGACCACTTCAACAAAAATGACCTTGCGCTTCAACGGTTCTGCAACAGCGACGAGCGCATTGGACACTTCACTTTTTCAATTGGTTCAGCAATATGGAATGAATGAAAGCAATATGGTCTTGTTGTACAGATGGAATGCCTTCGAGCCCTGGACAGAAATTCCGAATGCAACGTTGTTTACCTCGGGCAGCTCTACCAATTGGAATGGTCGATTTGAACTGTTGAATCCAAGGTCGGGAGATTACGCTTTTGGATTTCATTCTGGAATAATTTCAGTAGACGAAATTGAAAATCCGTCTTTACCCTTCAACATAAATAACAACGAAATAACTTCTACAAATTTTCGTGGGAAGTACAATCTAACAAACGTAAACGGACAACAATTGTTGAAAGGAAAGTCTTCGGATGGATTCCGATTGAATATCTCGGAATATGCATCTGGTATTTATTTTCTTCAGCTGAACAGTGTTACTTATAAAGTGTTTCTGAAATAATATGGAATCACCTGCATCCTTTTCCACTCGTCGCGAATGGCTCTTTATATTCTTAGCCGGACTCTTCATTACGAATGCAATAACGGCTGAATTGATCTCGAGTAAACTCATTCAAATTCCCATTCAAATTGGAAATTGGAAGCACACGTTCATCACTATTGTTGGGGTTCTCCCCTGGCCCATTGTGTTTTTGTTGACCGATACCTTGAATGAATTTTATGGTGAAAAGGCGGTTCGTCGACTGTCGTGGATCACAACGATTCTTATTGGCTATTGCTTCATCGTGGTTTTACTTGCCTTGCAAATACCCGCTGTTCCTGGAATTGGAGTTACAGACGCACAGTTTGGAGCTGTATTCGGACAAGCGCCTTGGATTATGATTGGAAGTATTGCGGCTTTTTTGATTTCTCAGTTGATGGACGTTACCATCTTCCATTGGATTAAAGGTAAAACGGGTAACAAATTCATCTGGCTCAGAAGCACGGGAAGTACTGTGGTTTCTCAGATTATAGATACCGTTGTAGTTCTGTATGTGGGATTTGTTCTTCCGGGGAAAATGGACTGGAACACCTTTGCTGAAGTGGCACCAACGAATTATTTGCTGAAGATGGGAATTGCCATTGCACTAACACCGTTGATTTACACGGTGCATGCGGGCATTCGAAAGTTTATTTAAACAAACCCTTTCCGAATTCAAGCTTCATACCTGCCGAGATAATAATTCCTGTGGATTTAATATTGAAAATGGAAACAGGATTATCAAAGAGATTGGTCCAACCTTGTTGTTTCGCCGCTGAAATGTAGAACTTATATTTTCTCGCTTTCGTGACGCCTATGCCCGCTTCTACTTGGGTAGACATTTCAAACTGAGCGGCTGTATGTGTGACGTCTTCCCATGTATAATCAATGATTTGTCCAGTTGCATCAACAACAGGAGTTTCAGAAATGGCTTTCAGCAAATATCCAGGAACGAATGCAACGTTTCCAAAAATGTAAGCACGATTTCCCAATTGAACGCCTATTTTTACTGGAAGAGAAAAATAGTTGAATTTGTTTCTAAGTTCCGCAACTCCCAATTGAGTTCCCATTGAATCTGTAAGAGTGACTGGAGTGCTAAAACCTCTTTGCACAAGATTTAGTTCTCCTCCAATCGTCAGAAATCTCAAACGAACTCTATCGTAAGTTAAGCTTACGCTTCCTCCAACAATGTCTTTGGTGTTGTACGTTGAAAGGTCGGCATTCACATTGGAAATGTTCATTCCCGCTTTAAATCCAAATTGTCTGTAAGGCTTTTGTGCCGAAGCATTGAAAGTGAAAATGCCTATGAAAATTAGAGCTGCTGTTATGTTACAGAATGTGTTCATGTTGCAATGATAGGGGGCGAAATATTTTTCTCCCGCATTATGCGCGTGCGCTGGCAATGAAATAATAATCGGTGTTGTTGTTGAAGCTGTTTTCAAATTCATGTCCAGACAAGGGTTTGTTGTTTGAAATGAAATCTTGTAACGTGAAAACATCCAATCCTATTTCATTGGACAGAAAAGAATGCAATTCTTTTGGATTGGTGTCGTAGAAATCGCTTGCTCCTTTTCCGCATTCGAAGAGAATGGTTGGTTTGTGGGCTGCAAGCAAATTCTTTGCTCCTTTCAATACACCGAACTCGGCACCTTCCACATCGATCTTCACAAAGTGAATGGGCGTTGTGGTTGGAATAACATCGTCGAGCAATTTCTTCTCGACAGTGATCTCTTCGATTTCCGGATTGTCGATGTCATATCGGCGACGCTTGATACCGCTGTATGCCGGAGCGTTCTTCACCCATTGAAAGGTTGTTTCTCCAGATGAGTTTGATAATGCGTATGGAAAAATAGCTGCTCTGTTCTTGTACTTCGAGCTGAGTTGATTGAACAGTGAAGGAATTGGTTCAAACGCGAAGTGCTTTCCTTGTGGAGCCAGCTTCAGCATGTAGTTGAGCATCTCTCCTTTGTGACAGCCAATATCAATGCAGTTGAAGTTGGCTTGAATTCCGTCTTTCATGATTCTACGCGTAAGCCTATCGTACTTCAAATTTTTCGTTAAATCGAAATGAAGAAATATGAGTAGCTCCCTTACTGCGTCTTTAATCTGGCTCACGGATAATTTTTTATAAAAATAGGAAACATTTGCAATTTCATTGCAAGAATGTTGCGAAGCAACTGATGTCTTCGACTAATGTTGCGAAGCAACGAATGCCGGAGGCGAATCTCTTCGAGGAATGCGTTGCGAATCTCTACGAGGAATGTCTTCGACGACACTTTAATTTGAAGAAAGATTTGTTGCGGATAATTTGACATTGGAAATTCAATGTTGTATATTAGATCTCATCAATGTCGCTCTGGCGTTGGTGTTTAGCCAATAAATTATTCATTCAGCACGAAACTGTTTCCGCGAGGGAATGGTTTTTTGTGCTTTAAAATGGGATTATGAAATTGAATTATTCAAGGAAAGAGTATTACGGAATGTTGAACACAAGTAACATCTTGTTGGGTAACAACACGGCTCAAGAGATTAAGGCTTCGAAGTACAATTACATTCAGAAGAAGGCAGCGGGACAATCGCTGTTTGAGTTTATTGAAATGTTGCGGGATTACTTTGCGCAATTGGAGCAATATGAAATGAGCGCGTTGTTGAATGATTATCTAGAAACATTAAAAGCGAGTTACTCAAGTTATTGCGGATGCTCCTTCCCTATTTACACGAAGGTTTATAAGGTTCGCTTACCGAAGTGCACGTGTTGTGGGAAGAAGGTTTTGCATGCGGGCTTCTTCGAATAGGTAAGAAAAATTAAGAAAAGGTAAGAAAGGGGAAGAATGTTGCACAGCAACTGATGTCTTCGACTAATGTTACAGAGTAACGAATGCCCTTTGGGCGAATGCTTCACGAATGTCTTCGACGATTTAATAAACAGAATGAGGTTTAACAAATTCTAATCGGTTGGAATGTCTACTCGAAGTATACTTTTGGAAGAGTATGATTGAGCATACTTTCTAGTTGAGTACGTTCACACGTACTTTGATAAAAGTATGATGCATCATACTCTATAAATCTCGTTCTCATTCTAAACTCGATTAACCTAATAGAAACAGAAAGAATTTTATAAAAATTCCTATCGATTGGAATTTCTACTTGATATACTTTGACAACTCTGCCTTCTGTTTATCGAACTCTTCTTGTGTAATTAAACCGAGGTCAAGTTTATCCTTGGCCTTTTTTAATTGCTCCAATGCATCATCGCTAGACAATCCGAATCCTTTTACTTCACCAACAGATAAGGCGTTTTCAAATTGAATAGTATAATTGGACAGACCTGTATATCCTTTTGTTCGGAAGCCAACTGAATAACCGGCACGCTTGGATCCGTAAACATATATCCGCTTAATTTCAGTTTCAGTTCCACTTGCATATGCAGTAAGGTTAGTGATTGGCACTAAATACCCATCACCTTCTGTAATAAAGGCAAACGTTTTATTTGAAGATGGAACACCAATTTTAATACGGTCACCAATTTTATAAACCGCCCCGTCACTTGCTAAATAAGACGTGAATTCTCCACGCTCAGCCATTGCAAGATCGGCGTACTTTATTTCCTGTCCAAAAACTATTGATGCGCTTATTGTTAATAGAGTAGCCAGAATTAAATTCAATTTCATTTTCATTGTTTTAAGATTTGGGCAAATAAAGAGAATGATTTTGCCTAATAGGGTCAACGGCTTGGTCACTTAGTTTGAATTGACTTTATTTGACAAACTATTTTAAGTATGTTCAATCAAAATAGAATTTACAGGCTTTTTCAATTGATTAATTACCTGAAAGCAAAGCCTGCGAAATCGGTTCGAAGTATTGAATCGTTTTTAGAGACATCTGAAAGAACGGTTTACCGTTACCTTGATTTATTGGAAGACCTTGGCTTTGACATTGAGCGAGACAATCACAATAAAATATTTATATCATCAACTTCTGATATTGCAATTATTCCCTTTACATCGCAGGAAGCGGAATACTTGAAAAGGTTAATACTTTCAGCGGGAAAAGAAAATCAATTGGCACAAAGTGTTTTGAAAAAGGTGCATCAATCGAGCGAAATTCAGCTTGGTGCTGAAAGTTT
>JBIKRF010000176.1:0-2603 GCA_044349305.1 Flavobacteriales bacterium | reverse complement strand
TGAAGAAATTGGGAATCACTTCGGTCATTTTCATTGTTGTTGGAATTCTATTTTACCTAGCAGGAAATGTGGGAATGGGTAACTTCACGATGTTCATGTTAATCATTTACATCTTCTATCGTTTCATTTTGAAACGAATGATTGAAGCGTTTCAGCACAAGACTTGGCCAAGTGTTCAGGGCGTTTATGCTAAATTCTTAGCATGGGCCTTAACACGTCCGAAGACCATTTTGTTTAGCACATTGATCTTGTTGGTTGCATCGTTTATGGTAACCGGATTGCGTAAACCAGAAGTGGTCTTCTTCCCGAAGGCCGATCCTAATTTCGTGTATGTCTATGCAAGTCTTCCAGTAGGAACAAAGCCAGAAGCAACCGACAGCGTGGCAAAAATTATTGAGAAACGTGTTTACAGTGTATTGGGTGAAAACAATCCGATTGTTGAATCTGTCATTACGAACGTAGCCATTGGTGCCAACGAATCGCGCGACGACCGTGCACCGTATTCGCACAAAGCGAAAGTAGGCGTTGGGTTTGTAGAATTTTCAAAGCGTGGTGGACAGAGTACTTTGGATTATTTGGAAAAAATTCGTGTGGCTGTTCAGGGAATTCCTGGAGTTGAAATATCTGTAGATCAAGAGCAAAGTGGTCCGCCTACAGCGAAGCCGATTAGCGTAGAAATTACCGGTGAAAATTTTGAAGACTTGATTGCAGCAAGTGTGAATTTGAAGAATTATTTAGATGCCCAACAAATTCCAGGCGTTGAAGAATTGAAGAGCGATTTGCAACGCAACAAACCAGAGATTGTGATTGACATTGATCGTGAGCGTCTGAATCGTGAGGGATTATCGTTGGCTCAGGTAGGTATGGAATTGCGTAAATCTATTTTCGGAATCGACAACCCATCGAATTTCCGCGATAACGAAGACGAGTATCCTATTCAAATTCGTTTGCAAGAAGAGCAACGCAATAACTTGGAAGAAATTCGCAACATGGTTATCACCTTCCGTGATATGAACATGATGGGAATGGTTCGTCAAGTGCCTATCTCGGCGTTCGCAGATGTGCATTACAGCAGCACCTACGCGGGCATTCGCAGAAAAGATCAGAAGCGCATTGTGACTTTGGGATCGAATGTGATCACCGGTTTCAATCCGAATCAGGTTGTTGCAGCCATTGAACAAAAAGTTGCCGAGTTCGACAACTTGCCGAAAGGGGTTAGCGTGAAGATGGGTGGAGAAAAAGAGCAGCAAGAAGAGACAGCTAGTTTCTTAGGCATGGCTGGATTGATTGCAATTGGATTGATTGTCTTGATTTTGATTATGCAATTCAATTCGATTGGAAGAACGATGATTATTCTTTCTGAAATTATATTCAGTGTCATTGGAGTGTTGTTGGGGCTTGCCATTTTCGACATGTCAATTAGTATTGTCATGACAGGAGTAGGTATTGTCGCGCTTGCAGGTATTGTCGTCCGAAACGGAATCTTGTTGGTTGAGTTCACCGACATTTTGCGCGAACGTGGAAGCAATTTGCACGATGCAATTGTTGAAGCGGGAAGAGTGCGAATGACTCCAGTATTGTTGACCGCAACTGCTACCATTTTAGGAATGATTCCATTGGCAATCGGATTCAACATTGACTTCGTGACTATGTTTACAGAATTGGATCCTAAGATTTATTTCGGAGGTGACAGTGTTGCGTTCTGGGGGCCATTGGCTTGGACGATAGTATTCGGATTAAGTTTCGCAACATTCATCACATTAATTGTAGTTCCTGTCATGTATCAAATGAGCGAAAACACAAAATCGCGCATGAAGAGAATTTTTGGCAAGAAAAATGAAGAAGCTGAGTCGCAGGAGGCTGCACTCTAGTATCCTGAAGTTCTTCAGGAGTTTTGGTTAAGGTTTAGGGGAAAGTCCTCGGCAACGGTCGGGGACTTTTTCTTTACACAACAAGTTGTGATGACCTTCTTCGAAGGATGACCGTTCCGGATGACACTGCGTGATGACAATCTTCGATTGATGACACTGCGTGATGACCGTTCCGGATGACACATTACATGTGATGACAATCTTCGATTGATGACCGCGATGCGGATGACCCTTCGGGATTATTGTTTATGTGTGAACTGGTTATATCTACAAGGGATGCAGGTCTTGGATTTCCGAGGGAATTGGGAATATTTTATATGAAAATCACATAACCGAAAATTGCGAGAACCAAGTTGTGAAAAGAATTTTGATGAAATTCTATTCTCAATGAAGACATCTATTGAACAAAAATCAAAAGCTCTTTCCTTCGAGATTTCAGAGGTGTGTAAAAAGCATCGGAAAGATTACATGCACATCAAGACCATTGATCAATGTCTCAGAAGTTCTTCTTCAGTGGCTGCGAATATTCAAGAGGCACTTGCATCGCAAAGCAATAAAATGATTTTAAGTAAACTATACATAAGCTTAAGAGAAGCGAAAGAAACAAACTTCTGGATTGAAAAATTCCAACATGATAGAATCATTTCCGATATTGAACAGCACAGTTTGAAAACGCAGTGTAATCAAGTTATTCGGGAGTTATATGCATTTATAAAGTTTATTAAGAAGAGA
>JBIKRF010000086.1:0-9983 GCA_044349305.1 Flavobacteriales bacterium | reverse complement strand
GATTTAGCAAGATGCTTAATCTGGTGAAAGATTCGGAGTTTGTCTCCTTTTTCCAATGGATACGGAATGCGCGAAGTGAGCACTACGATTTTCATCTTTTAGGAAGCGATTTAATGAATTGAACTAAAGGCTGAATAATTTTCGAATTGCTGTAAGATTCTTCCATGAATTGTTGAGCATTCTTTCCGATTCGGGCCCGTTCATGCGGGTCTCTTAATGCACGAAGTGCCTCGGTCCATTGCTCGGGAGTTTCAGCACGGTAATATTCTTTTCGGTCTTCAACATCTATCCCGCGGATTCCTTGTTCGGTAGAAATAACAGCGACTCCCATCGTAAATGCTTCAAGAATTTTAATTCGAATTCCGGAACCGGATTGCAATGGGACGATCATAATTTGGAAGTTACGCGCGAATGCTTCCGCACTTTCAACTTCACCCCAAGAAACGATTCCTAGCGTTTTTTTATCGTGAAGGGCGGCTGGCATTTTCCTTCCAGCAATGTGAAATTCGAAATCAGGAAATTCCTTAAGTACCGTTGGAAGCGTGTTTTCGATGAACCCATTAATAGCTTCCAAGTTTGGCATCCAATCCATTGAACCTATGTGGTAAACCGTCAAGTCATTTCCACTCATTTCTACTGGTTTTTGAATGGGCATTGCAACAGGCAAGAGGTAGGATGGTTTTTGCGAAAGTGCACGCGTAAATTGCAAATCGTCGTAGCTAATACAGGCAATACCATCGACACTTCGCCATGCCTCTATTTCCGCTTTGTATAATTTCTTGCTTAAATAACCTAGGTAGGCTCGCTTGAAGAAATTCTTTTCGCCTAGAGCAAGTTTATTCCAAATTTGATGTTCAACATTGTGAGAGCGAAGTATAACTTTCGTGTTCACATTTCGTCGTATGGTGGGCAAATAGGGAGTAGTGAATATGCTTTCGAGAATGATACAATCATATTTTTCTTTTTGAAGCAATCGTGTTAGACGGATATCTACATCGACTGAAAAAAAACGGCTGAGATTGTAAGGGTCACGAGTCATGAAATTGCAATAGACATCAACGATATTCATTTTAGTGTCTACATATACGCCTTCAATATCTGTTTTCTTAACGTATTCCTCAGGCATAGCTTCCGGAAGAAAGTCGTGCTTGTCTGTAAAGAGTGTGAAAACTTTTACGCTATGCCCAGCTTGAAGCAATCCGGTTGTAAGTGCATGAAAAGCAATGCATCCGCCGTCGGTTAGTGGAAGAGGCGGTTTTTGACAGATCTGAAGAAATTTCATTCGTTATCAGATTTTGTTTTCCGTCTTTTTTTCTTGAAAAAATTCCACTGCCATTTTCCTTCCATGCGAGCTCGATAGGTAATAAATACCCCCATGGGTAATGTTACGAAAGTTGCAAGCCACATGCCTATATGGGGTTCAAGTATGTTGCTCTTCGTCATTTTCTCTCCAGCGATAGTGAGCATTTCGAAAAGAATAAAAATGCCAAGCGCGAGTATGGTTGGCCAACCCAATCCACCTTTGCGAATAATCGCACCCAAGGGAGCTCCAATAAAAAATAAGATGAGACAAGAGAATGCAAGTGTGAATTTTCGATGCCATTCAATCTTGTGTCTGTTGATGAATTTTATTCGATTGGTTAATTCCTCATTCATGCCTTCAAGTGTTTTAGCTTGCTTGACGCTGTTGTCGAGGGGAGTGTTTTTCGAATTTGTTATAGACGGAACATTTGAGTCTGGGTTTTTACTCTGCATGTTTACTTGAAAATCTTGAAGGGCCTTTTCAAGACTGTCACGCTTGATCTCTAAGCTGTCGATGGTTTGGTCTAACTGTGCAACCGTCATCATTTCGAAGGAGTTTTTAAATATTTCCTCGTCGTTTTTCTGAAAAATAAAAGAACTCAAATCAAGACGAAGTATCATTGTTTCAAATTTCCCAGCAATGAGCGGCATGTGCTTTTCCGGTTTTTTCGGTTGCATTGCACCTTTCTTAGGTTTACTGCTCTCTTCCTTTTCTTCGTAAGTAACTCCGTTTTTAAGTGTTAGAATTAGAAAACGCTTGTCTTCAGTTTCGCTCATGTCTCCTTCTTGAGCTCGAATAACCGTTCGGTTTCCTAAATTTTGATTTCTGTGGTCATAGATAAGGACATCTTTTAATTGTCCGGTTTCAATGTTTTTATCCATTACCCGAATACTGATACCTTCTATACCATTGTAAAAAACACCACTTTCAAGATTGAGTGTAGGTCTTTGTTGAACAATGCTGTAGAGCAGTGTTCTGAATTTGAGATTTGCAATTGGCCACGCGTTGTTCGCAAAAACGAATGAGAATATGGAAAGTCCGCACATGAATACAACAAGCGGTCGTAGGATTCTACTTAAAGACATTCCTGCGCTTTTCATAGCGGTGAGCTCATAGTTTTCTGCCAGAGTTCCGAACGTCATAATACTAGACATTAGAATCGCTAATGGAAGTGCCATATTTACAATTCGAGCACTAGCGTATACGAGCAATTGTAAAATGGTTATTGGGTCGATTCCCTTTCCAACCAAATCATCTAAATACACCCAAATGAATTGCATTTCAAAGATGAACATTGCAATTAAGAAGGTAATGATGAAGGGACCAATATAGGCCTTCAGGAGTAGTCGTGATATTTTAGGAAACAGAGTCAAGGAAGCAAAAATACTGACTATCTTGCCACCTCAAATCTGCAAAATGAAAAAACTATACTTTTTAGCAGCACTATTGTTGTCGCTGCAAGTTATTGCCCAAGATCCAGCTGGATTCAGAGAGTCGAACGATTCTTTCAATTCTCGAATAGAGCGTGTTCAAGTTGCGAACTTGACCGATGAAGAATTGTGGTCTATGGCCGATGAGTCTGACAAGAACGGAACTCTTCCTATTTACGGAAAGATTGTTGAATATCCCATGGATGCTTTAACAGACGGGGTTTGGACTTATTTCCCGAACGGAGATAAAATGTGGCAGCTCCGCGTGTATAGTCCGGGTGCTTTAAGCATGGATGTGTTTTTTAAGCAATTGTATTTGCCTGAGGGAACCCAGTTGTATGCCTACACTGCGGACCGTGGATGGTACGTGGGCCCATATGACAGTCAAGAGAATTCTTCGGCTGGATACTACAGAACACCTGAGGTTTTTGGCGATGATTTGGTGTTGGAATATTACCAGCCATTTGAAGTGATGGAGCAGCCGGTATTGAATATTCGCGGTTTTGGACACTATTTTAGGTTCGTGCACGATGAACGTTTCGAGCGCGCTTCAGACCCCTGCGAAATTGATATCAAATGCCCGGAAGGTGATGAGTGGTCAAACGAAATGCGTGCTGTTGTAAAGTTGAGCATTCCAGCCCAAGGTGGTGTTGGTCTGTGCACCGGAACATTAGTGAACAACACTTCATACGATTGTAAAAAATATGTTTTGACCGCAATGCACTGCACTGAATCTTCTTCAACGTCTGATTTTGGGCAAGTTGTTGTTCGATTTAACTACCAAAAAAGTGCCTGTGGATCTGGAATAAGTGCATCTGCTCAGCAGAAGACAGGAACTACTCGACGTGCCGATTCTAACGATGGTGGTGGAGCTTCAGGAAGTGATTTTTGCTTGTTAGAAATGACGCAGACGATTCCATCAACGTGGTCTGTTTATTACGCAGGGTGGAATGCCAACACGTCGGCACCTACCGCTTCAACCTCAGGTTGGAAGGCAATTTGTATTCACCACCCGTCTGGAGATGTGAAGAAAATTTCAACGGCAGGAACAGTATCAACAGGTACTTGGCAAACTTCGGGTCATCACTGGAAGGTAAACTGGATTCAAACAGTTACGAATTGGGGTGTAACTGAAGGAGGATCTTCGGGGTCTCCCATTTTCAATAAAGATCATCAAATTATCGGGACCTTGACTGGTGGAGGTTCATTCTGCACGGATCAAACGGCTCCTGATTACTATGGTAAAATGGACAAGCACTTTACAAGTAATCCGAATCCGGCAAATGAAGATTTGGTAGATTGGTTAGATGCAGCAGGTACAGGTTTATTGGCTATCGACGGATCTTATCCGGGAACAGCAGCTGTTCAACCTTGCTTCGGTGTTGTTGGTGTAGAGGAGAGTGTTTCTTTTCAAGAGTTAACTATTTTCCCTACACGTGTTGAAGAGAGCTTTACATTGATTTGTCCTAGATTCGACTTGTTGAAAGAAGTTCGTGTCTATACCCAAGAAGGGAAATTAGTTGAAAGCATGAATTTGAATGCATCTTCAACACTTGTTTCGGCTCGCAATTTTGCAAGTGGAATGTATTTCATTCAAGTGGTGAAGAAAGACGGTTCTTCCTTCAATAAGAAATTTGTGAAGTTGTAATGTTGTTCGAATCCTTTCCGAAGGCTTGGAGCGAATTGCTTCGTGAGGAAGCAAGAAAGGAATATTTATTTTTATTAGAAAAGAAAGTCGAGGAAGCCTACGCTTCCTCGATTTGTTTTCCAACCAAAGAAAAAATCTTTGAAGCTTTTACTTTGTGCAGCCCCAAGGATGTCAAGGTTGTGATACTTGGACAAGATCCTTATCACGGAGCAGGCGAAGCTCATGGCTTGGCTTTTAGCGTCCGTCAAGGAATAAAAACGCCGCCATCTCTTCGGAATATTTTCAAGGAATTGGAAAGTGAATTCGGAATTGATTTAACTCGAACGACTGATTTAACAGTATGGGCAGATCAAGGCGTCTTTCTTTTGAATAGTGTTTTGACGGTAGAAAAGGATAGGGCTGGAAGTCATTCCAAGTATGGCTGGGAAGAATTTACGAATGCGGTTATTTCATTTGTCTCGAAAGAAAATGAACATGTTGTTTTTGTTTTGTGGGGAGATTATGCTCGAAAGAAAAAGAACTTGATTGACTTGTCGAAACATGCGGTAATTGAAAGCGCTCATCCATCGCCGCTTTCTTCTTATCGTGGATTTTTTGGGTCGAAACCTTTTTCGAGAATTAATAACCAGTTGAAGGAGTGGGGGAAAGCAGACATCAAGTGGTAATTGACACGCACTAAGAACTTTGAATGATCAGAAAATAGAGCGGCATTCCGATGGTTATGTTTACTGGAAATGTTATTGCAAGAGCCATTGGAAGTAGCAATCCAGGATTGGATTGTGGGACCGAAATTTTCATTGCAGCAGGAACGGCAATGTAGGAAGCGCTTGCAGCTAAGACGGCGAAAACAAATCGATTGGCAACATCCGTTATTATTCCTTCGCTCAAGAAGGCAACGAGACATCCATTGAATAACGGGATGATTAATGCAAATGCAA
Organism: Flavobacteriales bacterium; assembly: GCA_044349305.1. Classification (GTDB taxonomy): domain Bacteria; phylum Bacteroidota; class Bacteroidia; order Flavobacteriales_D; family Sanyastnellaceae; genus CAIZGX01. The sequence continues at coordinate 4,664 of JBIKRF010000086.1, read as the reverse complement.
TGGGGAACCATCCCATTGAAAAGAATGATTTTAGTTTTTTACCGCTTGTTATTCCGAGGTCAAGAAGAAATATAGCAAGGAACCCTTTGAATAGATCGTTCGTGAAGGGCTTTATTCCTTCGGCTTGTTTGGCACTTGCGAGATATCCAATAATTAAACTTCCGAGTATAAGCAAGACGCTTCCGTTGGTGAAGGAATGTTTTATTGCGGTTCTTTTCTGTATGCTCGCTCTGTTATTCGTGTTGAAAATTGAAAGCAGTACAAGTCCCATGATAATAGCAGGAGATTCCATTAAGGCCATCACGGCAACCATATGTCCTGAGAAGTTCATTTGTTGAGCTTCTAAAAATGAGGCGGCCGTGACAAAGGTAACAGCGCTAACAGATCCGTATGCGGCAGCCACAGCGCCAGCGTCGAATACATTGAGCTTCGTTTTAAGTATGAAAAAAGTATAGATGGGAATAAGAAGGGAAATGAGTATCCCGAAAATCATGGAAGTTCCAACTTCCCTTGTAAACGGTTCGTGCGAGAGCTCTTGTCCTCCTTTAAATCCAATGGCAAATAATAAATAGAGGGATATGAACTTGGCGGAGTTCTCAGGAATGACAAGGTCGCTTTTGAGCTGAACCGCCACAATTCCAAGTGCAAAAAAAAGTAAGGCGGGATTCGTTAAATTTTCAAGGAGTAGGTTTAGATTCATAGGTTCTATTTCACTCGAGAAATTTAAAGTTCTAGTCAGTCGTTAATAATTGAAATTTTAATTTCTGAATGAATCTGAATTTTCTTGCCAGAAAATTCTGGTGTTTGAAGAAATGAAAGTGTTCGTTTGAGCTCTCTTTTTAATTCGGGAAGTCTTTCAATGGCCATTTCATCTTCGATGCTAAATCGTTCAAGAGAACTGAAATTTTTCATTTGATGAAAGTGAATTTTTGTTGAGAAAACATTCGTTAGAATCTCTTTTGCTTGTTCTGGGGTGAAATCACCTTTGATCAGTTCTACAGTTTCGTCTTGCTTCATTGTATTTTTTCTTTCGAATGCAAAAGTGCGGTAGTTTCAGTCCGAATTTTTATTTATGTTTGTAATGAAATGCATAATTGTTTTTTATGAATTACACGTTGAATCAGCTTCAGATATTTTACAAAGTAGTACAGCTTAGAAGCATTACAAAAACGGCAGTAGAACTGAACTTAACACAGCCGGCCGTGTCTATTCAGCTGAGAAATTTCCAAGATCAGTTCGAGAGTCCTTTGATAGAGATTATTGGAAAGAAAGTTTACGTTACTGATTTTGGTCGCGAAGTATCCGAGAAGATTGAACTAATTTTAAATCAAGTTGAAGCAGTTTCAAATTTGAATAAAGAGAAAAGCAAGCGCTTAACTGGAAAACTCAGACTAGCAGTTGTTTCAACGGGAAAGTATGTCATGCCCTATTTTCTTGCAGATTTTCTAAATAAGAATTCTGAAGTGACATTGCTTATGGACGTTGATAATAAAGCAGGAGTAATTCAAAGTATAGAACGAAATGAAGTCGACATCGCTTTGGTTTCGGTTTTGCCGGACAAAAAGAATTTTGAGAGTTTAGAGTTGTTGCCAAACAATTTGTACTTAATTGGAAAGAACCCAATCACAGGAAAAAAGAAGGAGAGTGAGTCTATTGATTATTCTGAATTTCCATTCATCTACAGAGAGAAGGGATCTGCAACTCGACAAACCATGGAACGTTTCATTGAGAAGAAGAAAATACAACCAGTAAAGAAGTTGGAATTAACATCAAATGAAGCTGTTAAGCAAGCCGTGCTTGCTGGACTGGGATATTCAATCATGCCGGAAATTGGCATTCGAAATGAATTGACAAACGGTCTTTTGCACATAGTGCCCATAAAGGGACTTCCTATAACTACATCGTGGAAATTGGTTTGGTTGAAGGGAAAGCGACATACCGCTGTTACAAATTCATTTTTGGAACATTTGGAGAATGAGAAAACGTCGATTATTGCTGAACACTTTAGCTGAGGTATGAACTTCGTTGTTGGAACTAGGTTGTTGAAAATCCGAAATGGAACAATTTAAATTGCAATTCCTATTAAGAAGCTTGCTTGTACAATTTATTCATGAAAATCACATGCGGGAAGCTAACACAAGAAATGAAAATAAAGAAAATCCCCCAAGCGTTGTAAGTTGAACTTATTTCACTTTGAACCATTGGCCAAAGTAGGAAAAAGAGAACGAGGATAAACCATGCACCGAGATGAAAGGGTAGAGCGTGTACCCAGATTTTCCGGTTGTTATTTTGAATGTGCTGCTTAAGATGTCCCCAACTGGTTATGCTGTGTTGACCAATGAAGTAAGTTCCGAATGCGAGAAGGAGAGGCAGCTGACTTGAAATAGTAAGCCAGCACATTGTCAAAATCATGGGGAAGTTTCTTTTCCATAAGGCAAAGAATAACCATGGGGCAATAGCAAAAAGTGAAATTGAAAAAGGAAATTCAATTCCTGCGATATAACTTAATATTTCAGAAGTTTCGATTTGGTGCGTTCCTAAAATGTAGAGAAGAAGGGTTGCTCCCCAGGGTAATGTAAGAAAGTTAGAGATTGACCATTGTCGCACATCTGCCTGTCCAAAGTGCCAAGCTGAATAAACTAGAAAGACGATTAACGCGAGGGTAGGGGCTAGAAACCAGACTATACCCATGCAAGCGATAAGCAAAAGGTATTTACCAATGAATCGCGGCGCTTTTTTATAATCCCATGTATTCGATTCTATTAAATGATCTACAGCTCCGTGTGGTAAACCAACGGAAATCATTCCAATGATTAGAGCGGTATACCCAACTACGTTTCGTGCTTCAGGAAAATTCGAAAGAGAAAATAGCATGGAAACGAAACAGACGATAACAAAAGGTCTGAATGCTTTGCTTTTCAAGAAATGAACGCAGAGTGATCTCAAGAATATTCCAATTGGAAGTCGGCTAAATATTTTAATGTCTTCCAAAACAGATGTTTTCTCGTCGAGGAATTTTAGAATGAGTTTTGTTTCTACTTTGGAGAACAGTTGAGTGAAAATGACTCTGCCATAGTTTGGCCAGAGGTGGAGTATAATGAGAAGAAGCGCATCATAAAAAGCGAACCTTCCTTTTGTGGCTTCCTTGTGTTTTCGGTTGGTTGAGATTGTTTTTTGTCCAACTTGAATCCGCTCAGCAATTTCACCAGCCTGGATAAACATGTTTTTGAAGGCGTAACCTGTACTTGGTTTGAGGCAATAATTTCTCGCTCCAAGATTGATAATATTTTTGTTGTCAAAGGTATCGAGAGACGCGTTACTCATAGGAATGCACCCGTGCTCAGTTCCAGTCTTCTTGAATGGACCAAAATGATTTGCGATGTAATCTTTTAGAATGGATTCAGCTTCAATCGCTGTAATGACTTCCTCTCCAAATCGCGTTACTTCAATAAGCGCTGAATTGGCTGAGAAAGGCAAAACATAGACGAATTGAGTGAAGTTGTTTTGTTCAATGTTAAAGTCCATCATACGGAAGGATTCAACATCTAATTTTTCATTTGGAAATTCGACAATCCATCCAATAAAACTTTGAAAAAGGGTTGTTTGGTTCCATTCGGTCTTTTGTAAAATAGGTGTTCTCGAATCAAAGATGCGCTCACTGTAAATTCTTTCGCCTCTTACTGTTGCGAAGTTTCCGATGTCATCTGTTCCAGTTTCGGTAACTGTTTCAATCAAGACATCAGCGTTATTTCTTTCAAGAACCTCATTGGCCTTTTCAATAACAGTTGAATTGGGTATGTGATTGTAAGAAGTTGGGTTTAGGAATTCTTCCCTCCCGTGATTCAACTGAATTTTCGACCAGGAGTGCGCTATGAACGGCTCAAGTTTCTTTTTTAGTTCTCCGTTTTCTTCAGTCCAAAAGCAAAAGTTCTTGTTGTTGGTAGAATCTTTATCCGGATCAACAATTAGAATTTTCTTAGAATCTAAGAGGTTTCTCCTTTCAAGTTCAAATAGCACGAGTGCTGCAGACGCTCCTTTTCCAGCAAATATGAAATCGTATTGCTTTTCAGTAATCATTTTTTGGAGTTGTTTGTCGACTTGTTAGTTTGAAAAGGAGTAAAAAAAAGGGCGTAAGTATTATTTCCTTACGCCCCTTTCAAAATTCTATTTTTCCTAGAAAAGATTTGTTTAGTCTTCTTTACGCGACAACGCATAAATAACTAAACCAAATCCAATTTTGTTAATTGCATCTGCGATGTTGTAAACGATATCCATAGCGTGTAATGCAGAAGCTTTGTCTTGAACCAATTTGATTCCGAACAAACCTCCATCAGTACCTAAGATGTAACCCAATGGGTAAATTGCCCAACCAACTAAAACAAACCAAGCAAGGATACGCGTTGCTTTAGCAACTTGTGGACCTGCAGTTTGAGCCAATTTAGCGACTTCACCAAACCAGATTAAGTATGCAATGTAGAAGTAAGCTGCACCTGAGATAACTCCCCAAAGAACACTTTGTGCTGGATCTAAAACCTCGCCGATATATCCAGTGATTAACATTACCAATGAAGCGAAAATTAATTTCCACAACAAAGCAATTTTAGCACCTGCTTTCTTCGTGATTAAGTAGAACTCAACGCACATCAATGGAACAGTTAGAATCC
>JBIKRF010000015.1:0-35546 GCA_044349305.1 Flavobacteriales bacterium | reverse complement strand
TCGTCTTTCCCTCTGCTATCGGTGTGTCCTTGCACTTCCAAATACATCGCCTTGTTCTTCTTCAATAAGACATAAACTTCATCCAATTCCTTCTTCGCGCTATCGGTTAAATTGAATTTATCGAAATCGAAGAATACATCGTCTAATCTTATTTCATCGTACTGACTTAATTGAAGCGGAGGATCGAATACAAGCGATTGAAGCACTTCATTCTCACACGAGCATTCTTCTTTTGTTCGAATAGGTTTCACCACTACATCGTCTACATACAAGTAACTGTAATCGCCCATACCCTTGTCACTGCCTGTACTGTGAAGAATCTTAGTGGATTTGTCGTTCTTGAAATTTCCGATTGTAATGAATCGCTCTCCGCCTGAAGCTCGATAAACATCGCCCATCTTCACCCAACCGTCTTTCTGATCTAGAATGTAGAGGCGTGGATTTTCAATAGTCGCCTTCATCTCAATGCAGTTCATTCCCTTTTGACGAAGTTCTTCGGCACTTAGAACAATGCCGCATCCATCGGTAACGAAATTGCATAGATCTGCTGAAGAAATGCTGATTTCAATACAAACCAATTCTCCAGGGTTCAGCGGCCTTGTTAATTCTGAACTTAAATATTCGCGATAATTTTTCTTGTTGAACGTGTAGTTCACAAATCCAGCGTATGCTTGTCCGGTTGCAGCATTTTCACTTCCAAAAACGTTGTTTGGAACACCCACCGCTTTACTGCAACTATTGAAATAATCCGGCGTGCCTTGTCCGGGCTGCTTCCAAGATACAATGTGTGTAAGCTGACTTTGATTAAAATCTATGGGACAACCTTGGTGTTCTTCAAAGCTTGAATTCAATACCAAATTTTGTGAGAAACACGCGAGCTGCATGAAACCCAACACCAATAGGAACAGAATGTATCTAATCGATTTCTTCAACGCACCGAATTTAAAGAGAAAACAAAAGGGGAGCGCATATTATTGCAGCTCCCCTTTAAAAAGATTCTAATTCTTATTTCACTTTGAACACAACACGTCTGTTTTGAGCGTGTCCGGAAGGAGAATTGAATGTGCTTGCAGGCTGTGAATCGTCAACAGAAGAAACGGAAATGCGACTTGCATCTACACCGTATCCAACCAAAGCTTCTTTCACAGCATTGGCACGTTTCTGAGCCATATTTGCAACCTCATCATCTACCTTAGCTTCTGCTATTTCATCGATGTCTGAATGTCCAACCAATTCAATGTTCAACGAAGCGTTGGCTTTCAAAAGGGTTGCAACTTCTTCAATGTTTGAATCGAATTGACCAGGAACCATTTCTGTTAAACCCGCAAAATAAACCACCGTTGTGTTTATAACATCTGTAGGTTTTGCTCCTGTCTCACGAGCCACTGAACTGCTGTAAATGAACTGGGCTTGCGGCTTGCTCTTCTTGGAACAATTGCATTGACTCTTCGCATCAATTGCAACAATTTCCACATTGTCGATAAAGTAATACGCATCGTTCATTACAGTACCCGTAACTCCTGCTGGTTTTTTCATTTTTTCAACTTTCATTTTATCTTCAGCTCCAAAGCCTCCGATAACAATGTATTCTTCACCACCCTCAGCGGTAAAAGCTCCACAGATATGTTCCCAAGAATCCATGATGTTCACCGGAACATTTTCGCCAATGGTCACTTGTGGTTCTACCATAATTGCATTGTCTTTCGAGAATTGCAACTTCTTATCTGTTACATAAACACCTACGTTGTTTACCGCGAACTTAGAAAGTTCGGCCAAACTTAAACTGTAGCGAATGCAGTACTGCTGACCCTTAACCAGCTTCTGATTTAACTTTACTTCTAAGTACGTTCGTGTTTTCTTCGGATCCTTTGAATAAGCTCTGAATCCAGCATAGCTAGAACCTGAAGCTGGCTCTTGAATACCATGTTCATTTGTAGGGACTTGAATTTTAGGACTCTTTACACCTTTTGAAAACAGGTCGCAAAGGATAACGTTTGGGGTAAACCAAGGAGTTACTAAATCGACTTGATTTGGCGTCTTAAGAGACTTAAACTCGAAGTCATCGAAGTTTCCATTTGGAACAATTCCTTGAGGAGCTTCTGCTGCTTCTTTTTCCTTATCAATTTTCTTTTGAGCTGTTGCTCCAACAACTGCAAGAGTTAATAAAGCTACTAATAAACGTTTCATAATCATTTTACTTTTCGTTAGGGTATTCTTTTATCGTATCAATAAAGCATTTCAGGTTATCTGGAGAAATATCGGGATAAACTCCGTGGCCTAAGTTAGCAATATGTTTTTGAGTTCCAAACTTTTGAAGCATTTCTCTTGTTGCTTTTTTAATGCTCGCGAAGTCTCCATAAAGCACCGAGGGGTCTAAATTTCCTTGCAATGTTTTCGCTCCTGCCCATTTCCGTGCCAATTCGGGTTGAATGGTCCAATCGAGTCCGATTGTCTCGCACGGAGAGTTCGCGAAATCTTCTATCGCATACCACGCTCCCTTTGCGAAAACGGTTCGAGGAACTTCAGGTATAGCAGCTAAAATTCTATTTATATACGGAAGGGAAAACTCGCGATATGAATCTGGACCCAACACGCCCGCCCATGAATCGAATAGTTGAATCAAATCAGCTCCCGAAGCTATTTGCATTTTCAAATAGGCGATGGTCGCATCTGAAATGGCTGAAAGCAAAGCATGAGCGAGTTCAGGATTTTCACGCATCATTCTTCTTGCCTTTGCGAACTCCTTGCTCCCCTGCCCTTCAATCATGTAACAAAACAACGTGAATGGCGCACCGGCAAATCCAATCAACGGCACTCGTCCATTCAATTCTTGCTTGGTTAGTATCAACGCTTCAGCCACATAATTCAGTTTGCCTTCAATCTCTGTGGTTGAAAGTCTAGCCAAATCCTCTTTCGTTTTAATGGTATTCGGAAAACGCGGTCCTTTTCCTTCATCCATTTCGTAAGGCAATCCCATGGCCTCTGGAATAACCAAAATATCAGAGAAAATAATCGCGGCGTCTACACCCAAAATATCAACGGGCTGAAGGGTAACCTCGCACGCCAACTCGGGTGTGCGAACCAATGTAATGAAAGAACCCGCTCTGGCGCGAGTTGCGCGGTATTCGGGTAGGACTCTTCCGGCCTGACGCATTACCCAAACGGGAGTGCGTTCCACTTGCTCGCCCTTCGCGGCACGAAGCAATAAATTGTTCTGCAAATTCATGTGTTGCAAAAATACATCAGACATGCGCTACCTTCGTTTTTATGTTGAAGTCAATTTCAATTTATCCAGTAAAATCGTTGAACGGCATTGAGCTAACCTCTTCAGAGGTGCTTCAGCACGGATTGAAATACGATCGCAATTGGATGTTGGTCGATTCCAACAGTAACTTCATCACACGAAGAGAACGCCCTGACCTTTCGCTCATTGAAACAAGTCTTTCCGAAAATGGATTTGCGTTTTCCTTCAACAATCAATCTGAACATCTTGCACTTGGAGCAAATGATTTCCAACAAGAAAAAATTGAATCGAAGGTCTGGGATTCAGAAGTTTTCGGATTTGAAGAAAGCCAAAACCTCAATGCTTTTTTTTCTGATTTTTTGAAAGAAGAGGTGCGTCTTATTCGTATGCCTCTTCAGCCTGAACGAATGGAAAACGCTCCACTAACCGGAGAGTCAACATCCAGTTCTTTCGCAGACAGTTTTCCAATTTTAGTTTTAGGCAGCGCCTCGCTCGACGCACTGAATGCGCAATTGGAAGAACCCATTGACGCCAGATATTTCCGTCCGAATTTACTTTTTCAAACCGAACGTTCATTCGAAGAAGACGAATGGCAAGTCATACAAATTGGAAACATCTTGCTCCGCAAAGCTAAAGCCTGCGGGCGATGCCGAATGATTAATGTCAATCCAGACACAGGTATTTATCGCACCGATGTTATGCGAGAGCTAGCGAAATTGCGCACTGTAAAGAATAAGGTTATCCTTGGCGACTTGTATTATCCGGTTCAAACCGGCTCAATTGAACTTCATTCCGAAGTGAAAGTTTTCACTACCTTCAACATCTAAAATACTGTTATGACTCAAGCGCTTTTCAAAATGTCTCGTCCGAACAATCTGCTCATGATTGTATTCGCCATGTTTGCATTTCGATTTGGTTTTTCGCACACCATAGCGCCCGAAGAATTCGGGGAATGGATGCAATTCTTGGGAATGATTGTCACCATCGTCTTGCTTACCGCAGGAGGGAATTTCATTAACGATTATTTCGATGTTCGCGTCGATCGAATTAACAAACCCGATGCTGTTTATGTTGAAACGAAAGTGAAACGCAGAGTGGTTATTCTTGCGCACTTGGTGACTACATTATTGGGCATTCTCATCTCATTTTTTGTTGGAAAGAGCATGCACTCTTATTTACCGTTTGTGGTAGCAATTGCTGTATCCATTGCCTTGGCATTATACACCCCATTTTTCAAGAAGCGCATTTTATCGGGAAACCTGATTGTTTCGCTGTGTATTGGAATGATTCCTTTGTGGAGCGTTTGGCCGCATCTTTCGAATTTGCACATTGGCTTTTGGACGTTGATCTTTTCCGTGTTCGCGTTCTCGGTGAATTTCAGCAGAGAAATTGTGAAGGATATTGAAGATGCCGAAGGCGACGCAGCAGAGAATTACAAAACATTACCTGTTGTAATGGGAACTCAAACAGCACGCATATATGCCTTGCTGTTTTTATTCGCAGCGTTAATTACGGCTGGAGTAACGTTATTCATCGCAGCAACGCAACAACATTCCTTGGGCACGCTTTACTTAATTGGAATGGGCATGTGCTTGCCTCTGACCATTGCGCTATTCGCTGTATTCATAGCCAATTCAAAAGAAGGGTTTCACAAGGCCAGTCTCATCCTAAAGATTGCAATGGCTGTTGGAATTACTTGTGGGTTTGTGTTGCGATTTGTTTGATTTTCAATTATAAAAAAATCATCAATGAAAAAGCCCTTCTCATAGGAAGGGCTTTATAAATTTTAGAGTTCAATCTTACTTCTGACCATCAAACTTTGCGTATGAATTTCACCGTTGTAGATGTCCTAACAAAGAACAAAAAACGCTCTTATCAAAACATTGACTAATTGCTTCTTAAGTATTCTCCATTAAAATCATAATGCTTGGTCATCCCATTACTTTTAATCATTATTGAGCTCTCAGATATTTTTAAATATTCTTCTCCATATGAAAGCGAAACGTACTTACCCGTATTTTGACCTTTTGAATCAAATATTTTAAACATACTACTCTCGCGAACAATAATATATCTCGAGTTATGACCCATCAATTCTTGACCATAAGAAAGAGACACTTCGTAATTTGTTTTATTGCCATTATCATCATAAATATAATAAAGCTCACCACCTGAAGTAGTCTTTCTAAGCTCCGAAATTTGAGCGTCAACTGCTCCTACAACAAACATCATTACAGCGATTAAAAGGGTTTTTCTCATTTTTTTTATTTAAATAATTTACCTACTCTTATAGATTTTCGGCATACTCTTTTTTTTCTAGTGGGTGTAAAGCCCTCATTTCGTCTGAATGTCCTTCTTACTATTCTACGATATCTGCAATAATTTATCACAAACATTTTCACTTTCAAACAAGTTAAAAGTTTAATTTGGCATATTCTAAACTCACCAGCTTAAAATAGAAGAGCATTAAAGCAAATACTTTCTTGTTTAAAACTAAGATAAGGATAAAATCTATTTATAAATACAATTCATTTGCGAATTAACCTTTTACCTTATTCTTTGGAATTAAAAACATCAATCCGAATCCAATAACGAAGAATACAATCAATGCTAAAATGCTATAACGCATGCTGAATTTCCCTTGGGCATAGTATAGCGTGTAAGTGCCGTTCTCGAAGCGACTTGTTTAATATTTAATACTTCAGATGTTGGATTCGGAAATATTGCAACCTGAAAATCCAGAGCAAAATCTTCTACGCTTATGAAGTTCCAATTGGTTTGCTGAAAGCCTTGAGTAAGGTCATTCAATCCGTTCGTTCCTGTGCTCATGATAACCTCACCAACGGTAAAACTTACACTTCCATTGGCATTTGTATACATTTCACCTTGAGAAGAAATTACCTCCTGAGCTAAAATATTACAAACTAAAAAGAAAGTAGAAAAAAGAAAAACAAGTTTTCTAGCGAGCGTCTATCAACAATTTAGATGTAAACTTCGTAATAATAAGCTAGAAAGTAAATACTCCTTTAGCATTAGGTTTCGAAATGAAAAAAGAGAGCAATTAACTCTCTCCTTCTATACAGCATAATAAAAACTGTGTCTAATTAAGAACAAGCCTCAACACATTTCTGACATGCTTCAGCGCAAGCCTTGCAACTTTCATGATGAGAGGCATGCTTACTGCATTCTTCAGCGCAGGCCTTACATGCTTTTACGCACAATGCACAAAGTTCCTTAGCATATTGTGAGTCTCTGGCAGATAATATTGCACACAATACACAGATATCGGCGCAATCGCGACATAAGGAAATGCAATGCTGATTCCCCGCTTTAATGCAATCGTTAATACAGCCTTCACAAGCGATAACACATGCAAGACAAGCCGCAACACATTCGTTTTTTTTCATTTGAATAAGATTTTATTGCAGAAGACTTCCTGCCATGCGAAGGTCAAATCAATGACCCCGCTTGTTCTTATATAATAATGAAAAAGTATTGCGTCTTTTCCAATGATTTTGTTTGAGAGAACAGAATGGAATAAGAACGACAAATTTTTCTTAAATAGAAAAACCAACAATATATCACTACAATACTTATTGTTTAATTGCACTGAAAGTGCCGAAAGGACCGCTATTCATAAATAGTGAGAAGTTAAAATTGTTACCCACTTTAGTTCCTGAACCATACAAACTTCCAAGGTTACCTGTTGGAAAAGTAATTGTATTTCCTGAAACGGTTCCGAAAAGCGTTACTTGTATATCATCTGGATCAATAAAAAAATCAATCCAAACAGAAACTTTATCAGCACCCAGATAGTTCACTATGATATAGGCCGCAATAGGCACCCCCCCTCCTAAATTTTCAGGTGCATACGCTCCAACAAAATCCATGGCGTTGTTTACCATATTGCCGCTTACTGAGGCGTAATTCGAATAAGGAACGCTCAATAATTCACTTGTTGCAGTGATCGTGTAATTCGCACCGCCAAGGGGATCAATTTCCGTTTTCAAAAAGTAAGGACCGCCAGCCCAGAAGATACCGTTTTCATAAATTCCTGTAACAACAGTTCCTCCGCCAATTTCAATGTTCAGCAATCCGTTTTGATTGGTTTGCGTCGCATGGGTTTCGACATAAACCGCCGATCCGGTAACATTTCCCTGTAATATCGAAACTTTCATTCCAACGGGGCTGCTTTGCACCAAAGCGTCTGAGCTGTTGCGAACAACGGCTTGGTAAGTCATTCGCTGCGGAGCTTGAGAAAAACATACTGCTGTAATTAGACAGGCAGCTACTAAGGTTGTTATTTTATTCAAGTTCATTTTTATTGCTTAATTAACACTACGTTGTTTGGTGTTGGGTTTCCGAAATCATCGTAATCATAAATGGTCAAGTCTAAGCTGTTTCCCGTTTTCACGGCTGTACCATAGTAGGCACCAAAATTATCATTTGGGAACGTAATCGTATTACCGAGAACTGTTCCGTAATACGTTACGGGTATATTATTTTCTACATTCATCATGAATATATTGAGCGCTACTTTGTCTGCTCCCATGTATGCAATTGTTGTATAGCCCACCACAGAACCATCCCAAACTTCTGGCTTATAAGCTCCAACAAAATCCCAAGCAAATCCAACCAAAGAACCAGAAACCTGGGAATAATTAGAATATGGAACACTTAACAATTCACTCGTTGCGGTAATCGTGTAATTCGCGCCTCCAAGCGGATCAATTTCTGTTTTCAAAAAGTACGGTCCACCAGCCCAGAAAATACCATTTTCGTATGTTCCTGTTACCACAGTTCCACCACCAATTTCAATGTTCAACAAACCGTTTTGATTGGTTTGAGTCAAATGGGTTTCAACATATACAGCGGTTCCTGAAACACCGCCCTGTAACAAAGAAACTCTCATACCAACGGGACTGTTTTGAACTAAAAGGTCTGAACTGTTTCGTACAACGGCTTGATAAGTCATTCGTTGAGGGGCCTGAGACAAGCCTGCTATTGTAATCAGGCAGATGGCCATTAGAGTTGTTATTTTCTTCATGAGTTCGTTGTTTTTATTTTAAATTCTATCCTCTGAATGATCACTAAGTAATTACTCGTTTTATTTAGTCGTCTTTCAATGATTTGCAGCGAAATTCTATTGCTTAATTAACATTGCACTATTTGGAACCGGATTAGCAAAATCATCGTACCCGTAAATAGTCAAGTCTAGACTGTTTCCTGTTTTCACAGCAGTACCGTAGTATCCTCCAAAATTATCATTAGAAAAAGTTATTGTATTACCGATGACTGTTCCAAAAAATGTATAGGCCATATAATTATTATCTATTTCCAACATGAAAATATTAAGCGCTACTTTATCGATCCCCATGTATGCTATTGTTGCCAATCCTGCTATAGAACCGGCAGAAACTGCAGACTTGTATCCGCCAACAAAATCCATCGCATTGTTCACAATATTCCCACTTACTGAGGCGTAATTCGAATACGGAACACTTAACAATTCACTAGTTGCAGTAATTGTGTAATTCGCACCACCAAGCGGATCAATTTCTGTTTTTAAAAAGTAAGGTCCGCCAGCCCAGAAAATACCGTTTTCGTAAGTTCCTGTAACAACGGTTCCACCACCTATTTCAATGTTCAATAATCCGTTTTGATTGGTTTGTGTCACATGGGTTTCAGCATACACTTCCGCTCCAGTAACACCTCCTTGTAATATTGAAACTCTCATTCCAATAGGACTACTTTGCACCAAAGCGTCTGTGCTGTTGCGCACAACGGCTTGATAAGTCATTCTTTGCGGAGCTTGAGAAAAACATACTGCTGCAATTAGACTAGCCGCTATAATTGTTGTTATTTTCTTCACGTGCTAGTTGTTTTTAACAATCTTTAAAGTTTGTATTTCTTTAGATCCATTGCTTACCTTCAAAAAGTAAATACCAACAGGAAATATTTCCATCGATACAGAAGTCTCTGCTTGGTAGATTTTATTATCTAAAAGCTTTCTTCCATTACCATCAAAAAGTTGATAGTTCAGATTTTCAAAATTGTAGTTTCCGACTTTCAAAGTCAGACTGGTGGTTGTTGGATTGGGGTAAGAAGAAAGCAACAGACTAACTCCGCTATCTTCTTCAAATACTGAAACTATGGAAATTTCATAAGGTTGTTGCACACCTTGTGAAACCGAACCAACCGAACCGCTATTGGTTTTGTAAACAATTTGTCCAACCGAATAACTTGCAGAGCCACCACTCCCGGTTGCGTTGCCACCAGCAGTTGTAACGACTTGTTGCGCATGCAATCCTGTGAAGCCGAATACCGCAAGCAACGCTGCTGTTAATTTTTTTTTCATAAAGTATGTTGTCTTTGAAGCGAGCGGAAGAATTCATTTTGATCCGCGAGACTTTGAAGCGAGTCAAAACTAGAGCAACTCAGTTACCGAGGAAATACTCTATTAGTTGTATATGTAAAACTCTATGAAAACATCTTACGCTAAGCAAGCGCAATAAAATCGACTACACCTCCGCCTTATTCTTCGGAATCAAAAACATCAATCCGAATCCTATTGCGAAAAAGACAATCAACGCCAAAATACTATAACGCATGCTGAAATGTCCATCGATAAATCCAAATGAAACAAGTCCAATGATCAATCCTACTTTTTCAGTTACATCGTAAAAACTAAAGAATGACGCAGTGTCTTTTGTCCCTGGAATTAATTTCGAATACGTGCTGCGCGCCAACGACTGCGTGCCTCCCATAATAAATCCAATTAATCCTGCTGCAATGTAAAACATGTTCACCTGCCCTTCTTGCACAAAATAAAACGCGAAGAAACAAATGAACATCCACAAGGCCAACGCTATTTTCAACACGAAAAAATTCCCGTACTTGTCAGACAATTTCGAAAACAAAAACGCTCCCGGAATTGCAATAATTTGCACAACAATGATTGAGACAATTAAGTTTACAGTTTCCAACTTAACCTCTTTCTTTCCGAAATAAGTTGCCATTTGCATAATCGTCTGAATACCCATGCTGAAAGTAAAAAACGCCAAAAGATAAGCTTTCAATTGAGGCAAGTTCTTCAACTGACGCATCACGCCAGCCAACTCTGAAAATCCCTTCGTAAAGACATTCGCTTTTTCTGCATGAACACGTTCCACTTCTTTCAATCGAGCGAACGTAATCTGCGCAAAGCCCATCCACCAGAGTCCGACAGCAACAAAACAATAGCGCATCATTGCAACTTTTTCAGGACCCGTTTTCGCAACAACCATGACAGCAACCAACGCGAAGATTAACAAAATCATGCTGCCTAAATATCCCAGGGAGAATCCACGTGCACTTACCTTGTCTTGTTCATCCTCGGTTGCAACAACGGGGAGAAAGCTGTTTGCAAAAGCATAGCTTCCCCAAAATCCAATGCAGGCTAGAATCACGCTCCAGATGCTTAAATCCATATGAGCCGGATCGAAGAAAAAGAGACTGATGCAAGACAACGCTCCCAAATAACAAAAGAACTTCAAGAAGAATTTCTTCTTGCCATAATAATCTGCAACACCTGATAGAATTGGCAGAATAAGACAAACAATCGTCAAACCAAAGGCTGTGGCATAGCTTATCAATTCTGTATTCTCCAAGGTCATTCCGAAGACATTCACCTTTTTCATCTCTGTTCCATCGGCATTCTTTACCGTAGTCATGATGTCGTAAAAAATCGGAAAAATGGTTGAACCAATAACGAGGTTGTAAACCGAGTTGGCCCAATCGTACATGGCCCATCCGTTCTGAATCTTTTTGCGAGAGAGTGCAGTTTCTGTCATGTTACTTTTCTATTTTCAACCAAAACGAACCGCCGTGTTTTTCCACTGCATGCGGAATGGCGTTCCAAATGGGCTCTATGATTTGACTTAATTCTTTGTTTTCTGAAAGATAATAATTTGGAATCATGGGCGCATACTTTTCGCTGTTCGCTAAAAGAAATGCGGCCAACATGTATTGCTCTGAATAAAAACGATCGCACATAAACTGCGGATAGTCGAAAGGTAAATACACATCGTGTATTTGAACAACCACACCCTTCTTCAATCTTGGAAGCACTTCCAAGAAAAACACAGTTGCATCTGAATTTGGAAATACGCGGTGAGAATTGTCTACAAACAAAATATCGTTCTCTTCCAATGCTTCAAGAAAATCGAAATCGCAATCTTCAAACGGAGAACGAATAATGGTGGTTGCCAATGCATCTATTTCAGCGCGAGGCATAGGATCAATAGAAATAATCTCCGTCTTTAATCCTTGCTCTGCAATGGCCTTGTGCGCAACCTTGGTCGAATTACCCGATCCAATTTCAACATAACGTTTCGGCTTCAGTTCTGAAATGGCTGTGTACAACATAACCATGTCGAGTCCCGGTAAAAACAAATTGTTCCAAAACGGTTCTTGCGCAGAAGGCTTGTCGGTGTTGTTTTTTACGGATTGAAAATTATGCGTGTATTTCAATGCCGCGTGCAGCCATTTCTCGTATTCTTCTTTTCTATTTTCAACAATGGAAAGCAATTGCGGATGAGCCTCTTGGCCATGGCCGTAGCGAGGTTCGAAGGAAACCGGATATTCCAGAATTAATTTCTGAAACTTCGGATGGGCTAATTTGAATAATCTTTTTATCATGAGCGCGGTTCAATCTTCTAACTGAAAAAATCAATAGCGAATGTACTACCTTTGCGGCAAAGACCGAAGAGGATTCATCGCTGGTTGCAAAACTAGAGGAAAGTCCGGGCTGCGCAGAGCGCCGCACCCTGTGAAAAGCGGGGGACGTTAAACGCAAGTTTAACGGACAGACAGTGCTGCAGAAATTAAACCGCCACTCGCAATAGTGGTAAGGGTGAAAAGGAGGTGTAAGAGACCACCGTCGTTCTTGGTAACAAGGCGAGCTAGGAAAACCTTGCGGGCTGTAAGATCAAATAAACCGGGGCCGTTGGATTCGTTCCAACTGAAGAGTTGCTCGCTCAATCTCGGAGGGTAGATCGCATAGATAAATGATGAAACATGTGGCAACACATGAACAGAACCCGGCTTACGCTCACGGTCTTTTACTTTTTTTCTTGAAGCTGAATGCGCTCCTCTGGCGTATTCGCATTGACCAAAAATTTCGAATCTTTAATAGGAAGAATTTCAACTGTTCGGTTGAAAAGCATTTTTCGCGGACAACTCTTTCCGTTCACCCAAACTTTCATCAAGGCCGAAAAAGATTTCGGTTCGAAGACGGAACACAACGGCTCTGGACCTCCGTCTAATGGCGATTCATAACACGTCGCAAACGCTTTCGCATTTCTATTCTTCAGCAAAAACTCGAGTTGTTCTTTTTGCAAATTCGGAAGGTCACACGCCACGACTAAAAATGCGGTTTGTGGAACCGATCGCATGGCTGAAGAAATCCCGCCAAGGGGCCCTGCTCCTTGAATTTGATCTGTAATAAACGGTCTGTTCAAGAACGCATATTTTTCTTTTTGTTCTTCCCGAACGGAAAGAAACACTTCCAACCCTATTTCTTCCAACAGGGAAACCAAATGTTCCGCTTGTGTTCTTTCATTATATTGAATGAGTCCCTTCTCTTCGCCCATGCGGATGCTCTTTCCACCCAATAAAACCAATGCTTTCAAAGACGGAACTTCAAATAAGGTTGAAACGAATTCAAGCACCTCCTCCTTCATCCTAAAAATTTTTGTTTCGGGTTGAAGGAAGGGTTGAACAAACGCAGGAACCTCAGTCATTTCTTCTGGAAGGACGACGGCTAACACGTTGGTGAGTTCTGCGCTTCGCTTGACTAAACTCTTTTCTTTTTCAAGATTAACAAAAATGATTTGGTTGGAAGCCACATGGTGATTGCCATTGACTAACGCTCCGTCGAATTCCAAAAGAACGGTTTGATCGAGTCCTGTTTCTTCCTGAAGAAGAAAATGATTTTCGTGTGTGGTTATTCCGAATGAAGAATCTGAATTTCCTTCAGCGTGAGAAGCATCGACATAAGCCAAACGTTGGTTCACTTCCAACTGAAAAAAACTCACCCACTTTTTTATTTCTTCGCAGGTGGTGCCATATAGCGCCAACTCGCGTGAGTGCCATTTCGATTTAGATTGAAGGTTCATTACTTGGCAATGTATGTCGATTTACCTCCTGACTTCTCCATGAGCTTTATGCCGCCTATTTCCATTTCGAAACTCATGGCCTTGCACATGTCGTATATCGTGAGTGCCGCAACAGACGCGCCGGTGAGCGCTTCCATTTCAACACCTGTCTTACCGAAGGTTTTAACGGTGCATTGAATGTGAGCTCCTTTTTCAGTCTTTTCAATTTGCACATCTATACCTGTAATGGAAAGCGGATGACAGAGCGGAATTAAAGTCGAGGTTTGCTTCACACCTTGAATTCCTGCAATGCGCGCTGTTTGAAACACGGGGCCTTTAGGCGATTGGTATTCGTTGTTTTGAAACAATTGATTCAAGTTTTCCGGAAAAATAATTTCCGAAACAGCTGTGGCTTGGCGCAGCGTATTGTTCTTGTCAGAAACGTCTACCATGGCGGCGTTCCCCTTTTCATTCACATGTGACAAATGTTCCATCGATTCAAATTTAGAACAGGAATGAGATTTATTAATTCTTTTTCGTGAGGAAGACAACCTTTTGGTGGTTAAAAGGGTTTTATCTTCGTTCAGTTAATCAATGAAAAAGAAAATCAAATACTCTCCCATGATCAAACCGTTGAGGTTTTTGCTTTGGCTTGCGTTGATTGCACTTTCTTTTTCATCGAATGCCTCGCATTTAATTGGAGGTGAAATTTATTACACCCACACTTCAGGAAACAACTATACCATTACGCTGAAGATCTTCCGCGACTGCGGCCCAGGGAATGTCAACGGTACAGACTTCGACCCCGCCGTGTCGATTGGTATATTCACGAGTAATAATAACCTTTACACGGAACTGTCTATTAATTTAAGTAGCACCAACGTATCGAACATTCCGGTCTCTTCGAACAATCCTTGCTTTATTCTACCTCCAGATATCTGCGTTGAACAAGCCATTTATACAGGCAGTGTAATTTTACCCCCTACACCCGGAGGATACAATATTGTTCATCAGCGCTGTTGTTTTCAGCCAAGCATTGACAACCTCATTTCGCCGCAATCGCAAGGGGTTTCCTACGAGGCGCATGTTCCGGGCACCAATGAACTTTCCGGCGGGTTCAATTCAAGTCCTCGATTTGCCAACTTTCCGCCACCTGCCTTGTGTAAAGATGCTGCTTTCAGTTTTAACCATTCTGCCACTGATCCGGATGGAGACGTAATCGTGTATTCCTTTTGTGCGCCCTATCTTTTCTCAGATCAGTTCAACCCCATGCCTTCGCCTCCGAACAGTCCACCCTATCCGAATTTATCCTACGGCCCAGGCTATTCGCCTTCCTATCCCGTCATAAGTAATCCGGCTATGGTTATTAATTCAAGTACAGGAGTCATAAGCGGAACACCAACCCAAGTGGGCCAGTATACGATTACCGTTTGCGCCGAGGAATATAGAAACGGTGTTTATTTATCTACCACAAGAAGAACTTTTCAATTCAATGTCACCTTGTGCGATCAGTCTATTGTAGCCAGTATTCCCGGCCAAACTTCTTTCTGCAATGGCTTAGAAATAAGTTTAATAAATCAAAGCTTGAACTCCACTTTTTGGCTTTGGGATTTTGGTGTTCCTTTTGAGAATGCAGACACAAGTTCATTGGCGAACCCAACCTACACCTACCCGAATGCCGGCACTTATAACATTACTTTAATTGCGAATCCAGGTTGGTCTTGCTCAGACACAACCACGTCTGAATACACCGTCTATCCGGAGATTAATCCTATCATTTCCATTGACAGCTATGCCTGTGTGGACGATCTAGACACATACGATTTCTCGGGTTCAGCAACCTTTGTTTCAAACAACGGCACACTACTCTGGAATTTCGGAACCAATTCGGTTCCCAATTCTTCGACCTTAAGCGATCCGCAAGGAATTATTTTCAATTCGAATGAATCGATCCACTCTGTTACACTAACTGCGACTGCTGACAATGGTTGTTCCCAAGACACTACGATTACAATTGTGAATCAGCCCGATCCGGTTGCCATTATTGCAGATCAAACAACCTTCTGCGATGGATTAACCTACACCTTCCCGAACAGCTCACTGAATGCTACCGATTATTGGTGGGAATTCAACACCGTTTTCAACGGCGATTATTCCAACGATTTCGAACCTGACTTCACCTTTCCCGACACGGGAAGTTATACTATACAACTTATCGCTTCCGCGCCATTTACATGTCCTGACACGACTACCAATTCAATTGAAATTCACGGGAACCTCATCCCCTCTTTCCCGCCAAGAAGTGCCCAATGTCTTTCTACAAATAGTTTCGATTTCCAGGCATTAGGAGCAAATACCAACTTCGCAACATACCTCTGGGATTTCGGCAGCCCGGAAATACCCAATTCGACACAGGCGAATCCGCAGAACATTGAATACAGTCAAGACGGAACATATACCGTAACATTAACCATTACGGACAATGGATGCACGGAATCCTTTATCGATGATGTTTGGGTTCCACTCGACCCTTCATTAACCTCGTCTATTCTGCCAGCCGCCGGTTGTCCTCCTGTTTTCGGGACATTCAATGCCATCGCTCAAAGCCCAACGCAACTATTTTACGAATGGAATTTTGGCGACGGCACCACAAGTTCTCAGCCTGAAAATTTACATATTTACAACACACCAGGAACTTATGATGTGTCGCTCATGGTCTATACGATCAATGGCTGTATTGATACGCTCTATCAAAGTCTGAGCGATGCTATAACCGCCTATCCCGTTCCCGCTGCCAACTTCTCAATAGATCCACAAACCGTAGATATTTTAAATTCAAATACAACAATTACCGATTTATCCACCGGAGGAATTAGCTGTGTCTATTCTATGTCCGACGGAGGATCTAGCAGTGAATGTAATTTCCCCTACGAATGGACCGAAGCGGGAATTCAAAGCGTTACACAAACCGTTACGAATGAATACGGATGTATTAATCAGGCAACTGGTGAAGTCATTGTAAGTGGATTTCTATTCTACGCACCCACCAGTTTTTCACCGAATGGCGATGGATTAAATGATTTCTGGATTCCCCAATCTACAGGAATAACCGACTATAAAATGGAAGTATACAATCGCTGGGGACAACTCATTTTCCAAACCAACAATGTGAACGACGCATGGACAGGCAATGTAATTAACGGTGATCATTTTGCTCCGAATGGCGTTTATTATTACAAGGTTTCCATGAAAGATCTGATTGAATTACCGCACGAATTTCATGGGCATATTGTTTTATTCCGATAGGGGCGAAAAATTTTTCGCCCCGACGGGAAATTTTTCGCCCCGACGAGATCATTTAAAATACAAAATTAAACGACACATTGACCGCGAGTCCGCGCATATTCCGAGTATTCTTAAAGGGAATCATGTAATTAACCTTTGAGTCAATAAGAACATATTTATTCTTGAAAATTTCAAGTCCAATGGCCGGAGCCAAATAGGCTATCGTTTCCCTGCGTTTGTCATTTGAGGCAAGCATTCCCCCTAGTGTGTATCCGCTATACAAGTTGAAGAATTTCTTCGAACCTCTTCCCAGATGTCTCGAGTAAAAATCTTGACCGAATCCGAAAACAAACATTTCTGAATAGTGCATCGTGTCTGGATCTAACTTATTGGTGGTTTTGTAAGCGCCTATAGTTGCAAAGGACTTTCCTTTCGTAAAAACATATTTCAAAAAGACACCTTGATAATACGGACTGCTAAGCGTGTCCTGTGGTTCTTCCACTTGTAAATACGAATACTCTACACCTGGCATATTTACCCAAGAAACAGAGCTTGTCTGCGGTGTGTAAGTCTCATCTTCAACCCTCAGATCAATCACATAGTAATATTCTGTGCTTGTTAAATTATTCAAAATATTGCGATCACCACGCGCACTCGTTTCCCAATTTTTTAGCTCTCTCCACATGGTTTTGTATTGCTCTGACTGTGGATCTACTTTTTCCATTAATGAATTCTGAAGAGCTATTTGATCTTGAAAGTACTGAATATTCCCTTTCAATTCCTCTACCTTCGATGTGTTGTCAATTGTATTTACGTTGTTTGCAGTAAACAGCCCCATATCCTGAACAACCTCTTTGTAGGCCAAATACAACTTCGGCTCTATGCTGAAATTTACTGTAAACATGAGCGGAGACTCGTTCTGACTGGTAACCATAATGTTGTTGGAAACAATGAAAGAATTGATCTTCTGAACCGCCAATGCATAATCGGTTGTCTGAATGTTGTGTTCAACCGTTGTAACACGGTAGCGCACTTGAGCGAAGCCAAAACCTACATTTAACAACGCAAAGAAGAGAACCAGACACTTTTTCATTTCAACATATTTCGACAAATATAAGTGCGACAGAACTTTAAGATTAACTTTGCAACCTCATTCGCAGAATACCATGTTTGAAAATTTATCCGATAAGTTAGAAAGAGCCCTGAAAGTCTTAAAAGGACACGGCCAAATTACAGAAGTAAACGTTTCTGAAACATTGAAGGAAGTGCGTCGCGCACTTTTAGATTCCGACGTTAGCTACAAGACTGCAAAAGAGTTTGCAGACCGCGTGAAAGAAAAGGCGCTCGGACAAAAAGTATTGACCGCTGTTAGCCCGGGTCAATTGTTGGTGAAGATTACCCAAGACGAGTTGAAAGAACTCATGGGCGGCGAACATAGCGAATTGAATTTCCAAGGCAATCCGGGTATTATCTTAATGAGCGGTTTGCAAGGTTCGGGTAAAACAACATTCTCCGGAAAGCTTGCGAATCATCTAAAAACGAAGAAAGGAAAGAATCCACTTTTGGTGGCTTGTGATATTTATCGTCCGGCTGCGATTAACCAATTGCATGTTGTTGGAGATAGCATTGGTGTTAAGGTCTACAGCGAGCCTGAAAATAAAGATGCCGTTTCAATCGCCAAAAACGCGTTAGCCTTCGCAAAGCAAAACGGTTACAACGTGGTCATTGTCGATACTGCCGGCCGCTTGGCTGTAGACGAACAGATGATGACTGAAATCGCTGCGGTGAAGGAAGCCCTTCAACCGACAGAGACGTTATTCGTGGTAGATGCCATGACAGGACAAGATGCTGTCAATACAGCGAAGGCGTTCCATGACCGTCTAAATTTCGACGGGGTTGTTTTGACCAAATTAGACGGTGACACCCGCGGTGGAGCTGCATTAAGTATTAAGAGTGAAGTTAACAAACCCATCAAGTTTGTCGGTACTGGAGAGAAAATGGATGCGCTCGACGTGTTCTATCCCGAGCGTATGGCCAGCCGTATTCTTGGAATGGGTGACGTTGTTTCCTTGGTTGAAAGAGCGCAAGAGCAATTCGACGAAGAACAAGCGAAGCGTCTTGAAAAGAGAATTAAGAAAGACCAATTCGATTTCAATGACTTCCTTGAACAAATAGGACAGATTAAAAAAATGGGAAGCATGAAAGACCTTATGGGTATGCTTCCTGGAATGGGTCAGTTGAAAAACGTTGATGTGAACGATGACGCTTTCAAATATGTGGAAGCCATTATTCACAGCATGACTCCAGCCGAACGCTCGAACCCAAGCATGATTAACCCTTCGCGCAAAGCGCGTATTGCAAAAGGTTGCGGCCGTCCGCTTGAAGAGGTGAACAAATTGATGAAGCAGTTCGATCAGACGCGCCAAATGATGAAGATGTTCACGAACAAAAGTCAAATGGCCGCCATGATGAAGCAAGCGAATCAAATGAAAGGAATGAAAAGATAATGGAAGCAATCTCGGGTACTCAATTCACTTTTCCAGACCAAACCAACTTTTACAAAGGAAAGGTTCGCGATGTTTACAGCATTGGATCTGACCTATTGGTCATGATAGCTTCTGACCGAATCTCTGCATTCGATGTGGTTTTGCCACGCGCCATTCCGTTCAAAGGACAGGTCTTGAATCAGATTGCAGAACGCATGTTGAATGAAACAGCCGACGTGGTTCCAAACTGGAAATTAGCTTCTCCTGATCCGAACGTGACCATTGGAAAACGCTGCGAACCTTTCGCGGTGGAAATGGTTATTCGTGGGTATTTAACCGGACATGCTTGGAGAACCTACAGCAGCGGGCTTCGCACATTGTGTGGTGTTTCACTTCCGGCAGGATTGAAAGAACACGACAAGCTTCCTTCACCCATCATTACTCCTACTACAAAAGCTTCTGAAGGTCACGACGAAGACATTAGTCGCGAAGAAATTATAGCCCAAGGAATCGTATCTGCTGAAGACTACGCCGTTCTTGAAAAATACACCCATGCCCTTTATGAGCGCGGAACTGAATTGGCGTTGAAACGCGGATTAATTCTCGTTGATACGAAGTATGAATTTGGGAAGCACGAAGGTGAAGTTGTTCTCATGGATGAAATTCATACACCCGACTCTTCTCGTTATTTTTATGCTGAAGGATACGCCGAGCGTCAGGCTGCTGGCGAAAAACAACGTCAGCTTTCAAAAGAATTCGTTCGTGAATGGTTAATTAGCGAAGGCTTCATGGGCAAAGAGAGTCAGGAAGTACCTGTAATGTCAGATTCTTGGCTGGAAGAAATCAGCAACCGCTACATCGAGCTTTTCGAAAGAGTAACCGGCGAATCGTTCATAAAGCAAGATTATTCGAACGTCGAAAACCGTCTAGAAGGCAATATTATCAGGGCATTGCGCACCCTTCAACCCTGATTTATTTCAGTTCATATCTTACTGAAATAGAAAAGTCGTTTTTAGAAGAAATACCTATCTTTGAGGCCGTATTTTCAAACGAAAGCGATGGACGATAATTCTTATCTCGGCAATGCCGATGTGAACACGATTGAAGCGCTGTATAACCAATACCAGCAAGATCCCTCATCTCTAGATATTTCTTGGAGACGTTTTTTCGAAGGATTCGAATTTCAACACTCCTCTTTTCCTGTTCTCTCAAGAGACACCGCATCTATCGGCGACGATGGCATGCACAAGGAATTCAAGGTAATCAACCTCATTAATGCATACCGTCAACGCGGGCATTTATTCACCCATACCAATCCGGTTCGCGAGCGTAGGAAGTATTCTCCTGACTTGAGCATCGAAAACTTCGGTCTTACGAAAGCAGATCTAGAATCTGTATTTCATGCTGGTGTTGAAGTGGGATTGGGCGATGTTAAATTGAAAGACATCATTGCGCATTTACAATCTTGCTACTGTGAAAGCATTGGCGCAGAGTACATGTACATTCGCGACCCTGAAAAAATTCAATGGTTGCGCTCTCGCCTTGAAGCGGTGAAGAAGACTCCCTTCACATCTGAAGAGAAGAAACAAATCTTCGACATGGTGAACAAAGCAACCACCTTCGAGCAATACATTCAGCGCAAGTTTGTTGGACAAAAGCGTTTCAGTGTTGAAGGATGTGAAGCTGTGGTTCCGGCAATGGACTATATGGTTAGAGACGGGGCCGACAAAGGCGTTGCTGAATTTGTAATTGGAATGGCTCACCGTGGCCGTTTGAATGTGTTGACCAACATCATGGGCAAACCGCAAGAAGAAATTTTTGCAGAGTTCGATGGTGTAGCCTTCGACGATGAAGGCGTATTCGATGGCGACGTGAAGTACCACTTCGGTTATTCCATCGACCGCGTGACTCCGAACGGCAACAACGTTCATCTTACCCTCTGCCCTAACCCATCACACTTGGAAGCGGTGAATCCTGTGGTTGCTGGATTAACTCGCGCGAAAATTGATCATTACTTAAATTCAGAAAACAAAATTGTTCCCGTGCTCATTCACGGAGACGCAGCAATCGCTGGACAAGGAATCGTTTATGAAGTGGTTCAAATGGCGCAATTAGACGGTTACCGCGTAGGTGGTACTGTTCACATTGTAACGAACAACCAAGTTGGTTTCACCACGAATTATTTAGACGGAAGATCTTCAACATACTGCACCGACGTTGCGAAAACCACGTTGTGCCCTGTATTCCACGTGAACGCAGACGATGTTGAAGCCGTAATTCAAACCATGAAGATTGCCTTCGATTACCGCATGGCATTCAACATGGATGTATTTGTAGACCTTTTGGGATACCGCAAATACGGACACAACGAAGGCGACGAGCCGAAGTTCACGCAACCAAGTTTATACAAAGCCATTGCCTCACACTTAAGCCTTCGCGATTTATACGCGAACAAATTAATGGGTGAAGGCGTCCTTACACAAGAAGAAGTTAACGCAGCGAAGACGAACTTCGAAGCCCATTTAGATGAGCAATACGACAAGTCGCGCGGTGTGAAGCAAGCTTATGTAAAGCACTTCTTGGAAGAAACGTGGAAAGACATTCGCGTTGCTTCAGAAAAAGATTTCGAGCAAAGCATTGAAACGGCAGTAGCAAAAAAGAAATTATTGGAATTGGGAATGAAGATTTCCACACTTCCAGCAGGAGAAAAATTCTTCCGCAAAATTGAAAAAGTTTTCGAAGACCGCAGAACCATGTTAGACAATAACGCATTGGACTGGGCGCTTGGAGAATTGTTGGCATACGCCACTTTGTTGGAAGAAGGACATCCGATTCGTATTTCAGGACAAGACGTTGAGCGCGGAACATTCTCGCACAGACACGCTGTTGTGAAAACAGACGAAGATGAAGAGAAGCGCATTGTTCCGTTGAATGAAATCAGCGCGAAACAAGCGAAGCTTTCCATCTACAACAGTTTGTTGAGTGAGTATGGCGTTCTTGGATTCGATTACGGTTATGCCTTCGGAACTCCGCAAGGATTAACCATTTGGGAAGCGCAATTCGGTGACTTCAATAACGGCGCACAGATTATGTTCGACCAATTCATTGCAGCCGCTGAAGACAAATGGCGCACGATGAATGGAATCACGATTCTTCTTCCGCACGGATTTGAAGGACAAGGATCAGAGCACAGTTCGGGTCGCATGGAGCGTTTCCTTCAATTGGCTGCTGAGCTGAACATCCAAGTTGCGAACTGTACCGTTCCTTCGAACATGTTCCACTTGCTTCGCAGACAAGTGAAGACCGAGTACCGCAAGCCATTGGTTGTGTTCACTCCGAAAAAATTATTGCGCTACCCGAAAGCCGTTTCGAAGATTGAAGACTTGGCGAAAGGTGGATTCCGCGAGGTAATCGACGATAACATTAAAGCGCGCAAGCAAACCAAAGTGGTTGCTTTGTGTACTGGAAAAGTATATTACGAATTGTTGGAAGAAAAAGAGAAGCGCGGACTTACCGACGAGATTTCGTTGGTGCGTATTGAGCAGCTTTATCCGCTTCCTGAAAAGCAAATTCGTGAATTGCTTGGTAAATACGGCAAGAAAGCACAGTTGGTATGGTGTCAGGAAGAACCTGAAAACATGGGAGCTTGGAGCTACATGATGCGTGCATTGCGTGACTTAAACTTAGACGTCGTAAGTTTGCCAGCGTCCGCTTCTCCTGCAACCGGTTCTCCGCGAGTGCATGAGATGCGAATGAATAAGATGATAACCACATTGTTTGATAAGGTTTCTAAAGCCTAAAAAAAATAAGTATGTCAGTAATTGAAATTAAAGTTCCTTCTCCAGGCGAGAGTATTAGCGAAGTTCAAATTGCCAACTGGGTTGTAAAATCGGGCGACTTCGTTCAGAACGGACAAGTGATTGCGGAAATTGATTCCGACAAAGCGACATTGGAAATGACTGCTGAAGCATCAGGAGAAATTACCATTCTTGCTGAGGCGGGCGATACGGTTGCTGTAGGAGCAACGGCTGCAACAATAGACACTTCGAAGCAAGGCAATGCGCCTGCTGTAGCAGCGGCTCCGAAAGCGGAAGCGGCACCGGTTGCAGCGCCAACACCTGCGCCAGCTGCGGCACCATCTCCGGGGCCTGCGGCTAGTTATGCAGCTGGCCACGCGGCTCCTGCTGCTGCGAAGATGATGGCAGAAAACAATGTTACTGCTGCGCAAGTGAGCGGAACAGGTCCTGGCGGAAGAATTCTGAAAAGCGACGTAGCAGCTGCTATGGCTGCCGGATTCGACACTTCTGCTGTTCCTGCAAGAACAGGAGAAAGAACCGAGCGTCGCGAAAAGATGACCATGCTTCGCAAGAAAGTAGCCGAACGTTTGGTTTCTGTGAAGAACAACACTGCCATGCTCACCACCTTCAACGAGGTGAACATGAAGCCTGCAATGGATCTTCGTGCGAAGTACAAAGAATTATTCAAAGAGAAACACGGTGTTGGTCTAGGCTTCATGAGCTTATTCACCAAAGCTGTTTGTGAGGCGCTTCACCAGTTCCCTGCTGTGAATGCGCGCATAGACGGAACCGACATTGTTTACAACGATTTTTGCGATGTAGGAATTGCAGTATCAACTCCGAAAGGATTGATGGTTCCTATCGTTCGTAACGCTGAAATGCTTTCACTTGCCGACATTGAAAAAGGTATTGGTGGATTGGCGAAAAAGGCGCGCGAAGGAAAAATTACCGTTGACGATATGACAGGTGGAACCTTCACCATTACGAACGGTGGTGTATTCGGATCTATGCTTTCTACTCCAATCATTAACCCTCCGCAAAGCGCTATTCTAGGCATGCACAACATTGTTGAGCGCCCAATCGCTGAAAACGGACAAGTGGTTATTCGTCCAATCATGTACATCGCATTAAGCTACGATCACCGCATTATCGACGGAAGAGAAAGCGTTGGTTTCTTGGTGAAAGTGAAAGAAATGTTAGAGAATCCGGAGCGCATGTTGTTCGGTGGAAAAACCGCTGAAGAAGTGCTCTTGGGACTGTAATTACTTAGAACGATTTTAAAATACTATTTGAAAGGAGGCTTGCCTCCTTTCTTTTTGTTTGAAATTTTCGTTCTTAAAACTGTTATCAGTGTATGGTCGCTACAAACAGGAAATTTACATTACACTTTAATCCTTCAATCGTTATTGATTTTTAATTATTGCTTTCTTAGATAATGGCGAGTAATTCGGATAAAAAATTCAGAATATTCCGGAGATGCCAATAAATTAATCCTTCACACAGCGCACAGACAAACCATATCTCCTACCTATAATAACTATAACGGCTTCGCCATTATCGAAACTCAATCCGCGGCTATAAGCTGAAATTGTTCCACTCACCGAAGAACTCCACCATTTGCCATTACTTCCAAAATTCGCGAATGACGAAGAACCCCCACTTTCTCCCCCCGGCAAACCCGAGAAACCGCTTTCGTTGGTTGCATACATATTGGGACTATTCCAGTATAACACGCCAATGCTTTTCATTTTAGCACCTGCAGCAAAATACCCCCCTAAATAATCTGTCAGAAGAGTGAATTCATCATCCGATGGAACATGCCAACCTGCGGGACATACGTTACGAGGATCTGATACAGAATAAAAATTATAAAGTTTTCCAAAAGGATATTCATATTGACTATCGTTGTTGTAATGTGACCATGCTCCTGTGGTTAAATTTATCCATTCAGTGTAACCTGTAACGTTAGGTATAGGATCGCCGTTGGCGTATACCGTTGTTCTCAAATTCTCCGCCATCCATTCTTGGCCGTTGCCGAGAACAATTGAGGGATAGGTATATCCATCAAAAGTGACTCCTGCTCCAGGATTGCTAATACCTCCTCCACCAGAAATTGTTGTAAGACTGAGTGCATTACCATAAGCCGTTCCAGCACTATTGATGGCATAAGCCCGGACATAATAAGTTGAGTTGGGAATTAAACCCGTTAGGTTGCAAATAAAACTTCCGGTGCCGCCTCCGCTAATCACAGTGGTGTTTGCAGTCGTTGGTGTCGGGGTTGTACTGTAGCAAACTCCCCGCTGAGTGATCAGAGAACCGCCGTCGTTAGAGATAATACCTCCTGATACAGCGGTCGTTCCAGTGATAGATGTAACTGCAGCTGTTGAAATAGTCGCTAAATTACCCGGATTGTTAATGGTGTAGGTGATGCTATCGATCGTATTCAGTGGGATTTGTAAAACCGTTCCGTTGCTCTGATGAATATTCATGATTGTCTGAGCGTTCAAGGCTGTAGACGCTATGATTATTAGGGCTATGAGTGCAATTCTTGTTTTCATCTTGTACTATATTATTGCTTAAAGACTTTCTTCGTTATTGAATAATTTTGACCTGAAATACGGCATACGTATGTACCGTTCGGCAAATGTGTTAAGTCGAGCATTTCCTTGTGTTCACCAGCGGTGCTGTTTCCGACATTCGTTTCCAAAACAAGTTTCCCTTGCACATCGTACAATGCAACTAGAATCTTGTCTTCCTTCGGCAAGGTAAATTGCACATTCAATTGGCTACTTGTCGGATTCGGATAAACAGCAACGTCCCAAGCATTGGCTTGGTTCAACCATTCTTCAATATTCACCGAAGATTCGTCGTATTCATAGTATCCAATCGAACTCACATTCCAGGCATAAACACTTCCATCCAACAAATGCAAATTCATCACATCGGCATCAAACGTAATTTTCCGAACATCTTGCAAATTGTAGGAACTGTTGGTACCATCGGTGTAGTTGAAATGGATGCTTTGGGCAAAACCCACTGTCATCATAAGCAGATAAGATATTGCAAGCAGCCCCGATCTTAAAATGTATTTTTTAATACTCATTCTTGAATGATTTTTCTCAGCTAAAGGTATCCAATACTTTTTAAAGAAGAGCTTGCCTCCTTTCTTTTTGTTTGAAACTTTGAATATTCGTGTGAAAAAACACATCGAAAAACTTCGTTAATCCGTTGTTCCTTCTAACTTTGCGACGCCCTAAAATGGGCTCCTGCAAGAAATGGAAAAAACATCACACCTTTGGGAATATCTACCCATCGTTTTCATGGCACTCGTTGCCGCTGGTTTTGTTGTCACCACAATGTTGCTGACGCACCTACTTGGTCCGAAGAGAAAAACAAAAATTAAGAACGAAGCATTCGAGTGCGGAATTGAATCGGTTGGAAATGCGCGTACTCCTTTTTCAATCAAATATTTCTTGGTTGCCATCCTCTTCGTATTGTTCGACGTGGAAGTAATCTTCATGTACCCTTGGGCGGTGAACTTCAGAGAGCTCGGAGTGTTTGGATTGTGGGAAATGTTCGCCTTCATGGGATTAATGGTTGTAGGTTTAGTCTACATCATTAAGAAAGGCGCATTAAACTGGGAGAAATAAAAAAACTTTTAATACAACAGAAATGAGTGTAAACATTGATCCAAGCCACAAGCCAGACGGTTACGAAGGCGCAGGATTTTTCGCCACATCGTTAGACAAAGCCGTTGGATTGGCGAGAGCAAATTCACTTTGGCCTTTGCCATTCGCAACTTCATGTTGCGGAATTGAGTTCATGGCTACCATGGCTTCTCACTACGACCTTGCACGTTTTGGTTCGGAGCGTTTGAGCTTCTCACCAAGACAAGCAGACTTGCTTATGGTTATGGGAACCATTTCGAAAAAGATGGGACCTATCCTTCGTCAAGTGTACGAGCAAATGGCTGAACCGAAATGGGTGTTGAGCATGGGCGCTTGCGCTTCTTCAGGTGGAATCTTCGACACGTACAGCGTTCTTCAAGGAATCGACAGAATCATTCCGGTTGACGTTTACATTCCTGGCTGTCCGCCAAGACCAGAACAAGTCTTAGACGGCATCTTGAAAATTCAAGAACTCGCGAAGAACGAAGGTCGCAGCCGCAGAACTTCAGAAGAATACAAAGCCCGCTTGGCACAATACGGAATTGAATAATGGCAGCCATGACTACCCAAGAACTTCACGATTTCGTTTTATCGAATTCAGAAAATATTTCTTCAAGCATTGTTACAAGCTACGTAGACCGTGACTTTCCTTGCTTCGAAGTAAAAAAAGAAAACATCCTTGAAGTGATGAAACACTTCAAAGAGTCGACCGAACTTTCATTCGGTTTTTTGACAACATGTTGCGCCATGCACTTTCCAGAGCAAGGCGACAAAGAGTTCGGAATGGTTTACCACTTGCACAACATGCAAGCGAATACACGTATTCGTGTGAAGACCTTCTTCCCGAAATCTGATTTGAAAATTTCTTCACTTGTTTCTCTTTGGCCATCGGCGAACTGGATGGAGCGTCAAGAATTCGATTTCTTCGGCGTGCAATTCCAAGGTCATCCAGACTTAAGAAGAATCTTGAACATGGATGAAATGAACTACTTCCCGATGCGCAAAGAGTATCCGTTGGAAGACGCTGGACGCGACGATAAACAAGATAAATATTTTGGGCGATAATCCTATGAGTACAACTCCAATCATAAACCCAAACGATCCGGAAAAGGATTATTCAATCCTGAACCTAGGTCCTACACACCCTGCAACACACGGTATCTTTCAGAACGTCTTAACCATGGACGGAGAAATGATTGTGAAAGCAGAACCTACTGTTGGATACATTCACAGAGCTTTTGAGAAATTGGCCGAACACCGTCCGTATGCTCAAATAACTCCGATTACCGACCGTCTGAACTACTGCTCCTCTCCTATCAACAATATGGGATGGCACATGACGGTTGAGAAATTGATCAACTGCGAAGTCCCAAAGCGCGCGCAATACTTGCGTGTGATCATCATGGAGCTTTCGCGTATTGCCGATCACATTGTATGCGACACCGTTATTGCGGTTGACTCGGGTGCAATGACCGGATTCCTATACCTCTTCCAATGGAGAGAAAAGATCTATGAAATTTTCGAAGAAATATGCGGTGCTCGTTTAACCACGAACATTGGTCGTATTGGTGGAATGGATAAGGACTTCAACGAAAAGGCTTGGAATAAATTAACAGCCTTCTTGAAAGAGTTTCCGAAAGCATTGAAAGAGTTCGATGCGTTGGTAACAAGAAACAGAATCTTCGTTGACAGAACGGTGAACTGCGGACCAATCACTGCAGAGCGTGCGTTGGCTTACGGATTCACGGGATCAAATCTTCGTGCTGCAGGTGTTGACTACGATGTTCGCGTTGCTGCACCATACAGTTCTTACGAAGACTTCGAATTTACAGTCCCAGTTGGAACAACCGGAGACACCTACGATCGCTACGCTGTGCGCATGGCAGAGATGTGGGAAAGTATGAGCATTATTCAACAAGCCATAGACAAACTTCCTTCAGGACCTATTCACGCTGACGTTCCAGAGTTTTACCTTCCTGCAAAAGAGTTGGTGTACAGCAGCATGGAAGCGTTAATCTATCACTTCAAAATTGTGATGGGTGAAACAGACATTCCTGTTGGTGAAGTGTACCACGCTGTGGAAGGTGGAAACGGAGAATTAGGATTCTATTTGGTGAGCGATGGTGGAAGAACACCGTATCGCTTGCACTTCAGAAGACCTTGCTTCATTTACTACCAAGCTTACCCGGAAATGATTTCTGGTGGCATGTTAAGCGATGCTATTCTTACGATGTCTAGCATGAACGTTATTGCTGGAGAATTAGACGCATAAATTTTTAGACGATATGTCAGAAAAAACAATTTTAAAATTCAGTGACGAGACAGCGGCAATTGCTAAGAAAATTGTTGCACGTTATCCTGAAGGTCGACACAAGTCGGCATTGATTCCTTTGCTTCATTTGGCGCAAGCTGAATTCGACGGATGGTTAAGTGTTCCTGCAATGGATTGCGTAGCTGAATTCCTTTCGATTCAACCGATTGAAGCATATGAAGTGGCTTCGTTCTACTCCATGTTCAATTTGAAGCCTGTTGGAAAATGTACGCTTGAAGTGTGCAGAACAAGCAGCTGTTGGTTGAACGGTGCGGAAGACATTGTTCGTCACCTTGAAAAGAAACTAGGTATAAAAGAAGGTCAAACCACTGCAGACGGCATGTTCACATTGAAAACCGTTGAGTGTTTGGGTTCTTGCGGAACAGCGCCAATGCTTCAGTGCGGAGGTGACTACTACGAAAACCTAACGTTAGAGAAAACCGATAAATTGGTTGAATCGCTTCGTGCTGAAGGCAAGGCGCGCGTTTACACGAATGATAATCCCGTTAACATAGACTAAGCCATGGGAAAGAAAATACTTTTAGCGAACGATCATGTTGAAGGAATACGTTTCCTCGATACCTATCGCAAACACGGCGGATATGCTTCTCTTGAAAAAGCATTGAAGTCTATGACCCCAGAGCAGATTGTTGAAGAAGTGAAAACTTCGGGGTTGCGCGGACGTGGTGGTGCAGGATTTCCAACAGGAATGAAATGGAGCTTCCTTGCAAAACCTGAAGGAGTTCCGAGATACGTTGTGTGTAACGCCGACGAATCTGAGCCAGGAACGTTCAAAGACCGTTACCTCATGGAGCGCATTCCTCACTTGTTAATTGAAGGAATGATCTTGTCGAGCTACGCGCTCGGAGCAAAGACTTCATACATCTACATTCGCGGCGAGTATTTCTACGTTGCGCGCATCTTAGAACAAGCCATTGATGAAGCTTACGCAGCTGGACTTCTTGGAAAGAACATATTAAATTCAGGATTCGATTTAGACTTGTATGTTCAAATCGGAGCAGGTGCATACATCTGCGGAGAAGAGACTGCGTTGCTTGAATCACTTGAAGGAAAAAGAGGAAATCCTCGCATTAAACCACCGTTCCCAGCAATCGCTGGTTTGTACGGTTGCCCTACCGTTGTAAACAACGTTGAAACCATTGCTGCCGTTGTTCCTATTGTGAACGAAGGTGGAGCCGCATACGCTGCTATTGGTGTTGGAAACAGCAAGGGAACGAAATTGATTTCTGCATCTGGTCACATTAACAAGCCTGGTGTTTACGAAATTGAATTGGGTGTTCCGGTTGAAGAGTTTATTTATTCAGATGAATATTGCGGTGGAATTCGCAACGGAAAAAAATTGAAAGCGGTTGTTGCCGGTGGATCTTCCGTTCCAATTCTTCCAACTGAATTAATCTTGAACACCGCTGCAGGTGAGCCTCGCTTAATGTCATACGAAAGTCTTGGCGATGGCGGATTTGCAACTGGAACCATGTTAGGTTCAGGCGGATTCATTGTTATGGACGAAGACACCAGCATTGTAAAAAATCTATACACCTTCGCGCGTTTCTATCACCACGAAAGCTGCGGTCAGTGCAGCCCTTGTCGTGAAGGAACAGGATGGATGGAAAAGATCCTTCACAAAATTCTTCACGGACACGGAACATTGGCAGACGTTGATTTGCTTTGGGACATCCAATCGAAGATTGAAGGAAAAACCATTTGTCCGCTTGGTGAAGCTGCTGCATGGCCAGTGGCTGCTGCCATTCGTCATTTCAGAAAAGAATTCGAAGATTTCATTCGCAACGGCGAGCACGTAAACGACGTGAAGCACTATTACAGACTGAACAACCTTACTGCTCCCATTAACTAATTGAAGAACTACTATTATGGCTAAAGTTACCATAGACGGAATTGAAATTGAAGTGCCAGATGGCACAACCATTCTTCAGGCTGCACGCATGATTGGTGGAGACATTGTTCCGCCAGCGATGTGTTATTATTCCAAATTGAAAACAAGCGGTGGATACTGCCGTACTTGTTTGGTGAAGGTATCGAAGGGTTCTGAAAAAGACCCTCGCCCTATGCCTAAACCTGTTGCTTCATGCAGAACAACAGTTATGGATGGCATGGAAGTGCTAAACATTACTTCACCTGAAGTTTTAGAAGCGCGTGCAGGTGTCGTTGAAATGTTGTTGTTGAATCACCCGTTGGATTGCCCTGTTTGCGACCAGGCTGGTGAGTGTCACCTTCAAGATTTAGCTTACGAGCACGGAAAAGCAGAAACGCGTTACGAATTCCCAAGAAGAGAATTCGAAAAGATTGATATCGGAGATAAAGTTCAGTTACACATGACGCGTTGCATCATGTGCTTCCGTTGCGTGAAGGTTGCTGACCAGATCACAGACGGACGTGTTCACGGTGTCATCAACCGTGGCGATGCCGCAGAGATTTCAACTTACATTGAAAAAGCAATCGATAACGATTTCTCTGGAAACGTGATCGATGTATGTCCGGTTGGAGCCTTGACCGACAAGACCTTCCGTTTCAAAAGCCGTGTGTGGTATACCAAGCCGGTAGATGCGCACCGCGATTGTCCGACGTGTACTGGAAAAGTTCGTTTGTGGTACAAGGGTGAAGACGTTGCTCGCGTCACCGCTCGCAAAGACACCTACGGAGAAGCTGAAGAGTGGATCTGCAACAGCTGTCGCTTCGAACACAAGAAAACCAGCGACTGGGTTATTGAGGGACCAACGAAAGTTGACCGTCACTCTGTAATTAGCGCGAACCACTATGAAAACCTTCGCTTGTTGAAAGCCTCTATCGACCGTCAACGCGCATCATTGCCGCACGGCGACAAAGTTGATTTAGGAACAGGAGCATTAAATCCGAACAACGAAGAAAAATAAAGACTATGGATCAGATTATTATCTATAAAATTATTCTTTGTGTGATCGTGTTCGCTGTAACGCTTGGCGCAGCAGCCTACATGACATGGGGAGAACGTAAGTTGGCATCTTGGCTGCAAGACCGCGTAGGTCCGAACCGTGCAGGTCCTTTCGGATTGTTGCAACCGATTGCAGACGGATTGAAAATGCTTTTCAAAGAAGAAATGATTCCAACCCATTCGAATAAATGGTTGTTCATTTTAGGCCCATCATTCTTCATGCTTACCGCATGTATGACCGGAGCGGTTATTCCATGGGGAGCAGGATTCACAATCGATGGTACCTACTTCCCAATGCAAATTGCCGACATTAACATTGGACTTCTGTATTTGCTTGGTGTTATCTCTATTGGTGTGTATGGAATCATGATTGGCGGATGGAGTTCGAACAACAAGTTCGCATTACTCGGTGCGCTTCGTGCTTCTTCACAAATGATCTCTTACGAAGTAGCCATGGGTCTTGCGCTTATCGCATTGGTTATGCTCACAGGCACCTTGAACTTGGGTGAAATTGTTGCGCAACAAGATGCAGACTACGCTTACATCGTTTATCAGCCGCTTGGATTTTTGATCTTCATCATCTGTGCATTCGCCGAAACAAACCGCGCACCATTCGATTTACCAGAAAGTGAATCGGAATTGGTTGGTGGTTTCCACACCGAGTACAGTTCTATGAAATTAGGCTTCTTCCTTTTCGCTGAATACATCAATATGTTCATCTCTTCAGCAGTGATGGCTTCGTTGTACTTCGGTGGATATAACTTCCCATTTCAACATGAATTAGGATTGGAAGGAAATCTTCTTTCTGCTATTCAAACAGCGGTATTCTTGGGCAAGATTTTAATCTTCATCTTTATCTTCATGTGGGTTCGTTGGACACTTCCACGTTTCCGTTATGACCAATTGATGAACCTAGGATGGAAGGTGTTATTGCCTCTCGCTATTTTCAACATTTTCATTACTGGCCTTGTGATGTATTTCACTGGCAAACTGTAAAACAACAACACCATGAGTTTAACTAACCGTTCAAAAGTTGTTGCCAAGAAGGAACTAACCTTAATGGAGAGCTTGTATTTACCTGCAATCTTCAAAGGAATGGCAATCACGCTTAGCCACTTATTTAAGCGTAAGGCAACCATTAAATACCCTGAGCAAACCAGAGAGATTGCTCCTGTTTATCGCGGACAACACGTGTTGAAGCGCGACGAAGCAGGTGCTGAACGCTGCACGGCATGCGGACTTTGCGCTGTTGCTTGTCCGGCTGAAGCCATTACTATGGAAGCAGCTGAACGCAACAAAGGAGAAGAATCGTTGTACCGCGAAGAGAAGTACGCGAAGATTTACGAGATCAACATGTTGCGTTGCATCTTCTGTGGTTTGTGTGAAGAAGCTTGTCCGAAAGAGGCCATCTTCCTTACCGATCGCATTGTTCCAAGTTCATTCACTCGCGGAGAAGAAGTGTTTGGAAAAAGTATATTGGTGGAAGACGTAAACGAACGTGTAGATGTTACGAAGCGTCAAACACCCAATGTATTGTCTTTCAAACAAGATAAAAAACACGCGCATAACCAAACCTTTCAAGACCGTTTAAAACAATGAGCTTAACTGAAATTGCTTTTTACTTTCTGTCATTCTTGGCCATCTTCAGCGGTCTCGCTGTTATTTTGAGCAGGAATCCAGTGCACAGTGTCCTTTACTTGATTGTAACGTTTTTCAGCATTGCAGGACATTACTTTTTAATGAACGCGCAATTCCTTGCAGCGGTTCACATCATTGTATACGCAGGAGCCATCATGGTATTGTTCCTCTACGTAATTATGATGTTAAACCTGAACGAAGAGCAAGAAGAGAAAACAAAATCTTGGGTGAAGATTGCCGCGGTGGTTTCATCGTGCAGCATCATGCTCATCTTGGTTTCGTTAATCTCGAAGTCTACCATTGTTATGGGTAAAGCCCCAATGGCTGACGATGCTGGATTGGTTCAGAACCTAGGAAAAGTATTGTACAAAGACTACCTACTTCCATTCGAATTGGCGTCTGTACTATTCCTTGCAGCCATGGTAGGCGCAGTTTATTTATCTAAAAAAGAAACTTCAAAATCGTAATTATGGAAATCCTTCCGAACATTACCATACAGCATTATTTGTGGCTAAGCACTGCCTTATTCGCTCTAGGTGTTTTTGGTGTTCTGCTTCGCAGAAACGCAATTCTTATGTTCATGTGCATTGAGCTTATGCTGAATGCAGTGAACATTGCACTGGTAGCATTTTCAAAAGTGCACGGCGACACATCAGGACAAGTATTCGTATTCTTCATTATGGTGGTTGCTGCTGCGGAAGTTGCCGTTGGATTGGCCATCTTAATGATGCTTTACCGCAACTTGCACACAACAGACACCGACGCGTTAAACAACTTGAAGGGATAAGCCATGGAAAAATTAATTACACTCGTACCGCTCTTCCCATTAGTTGGATTTCTTTATCAAGTTTTCTTCGGGAAAAACACTTCGAAACAACTCACTACCATCATTGGTTCTGGAGCCATCTTCGCTTCGTTCGTTGTTTCGTTAATTGTCTTCAACAGTCAGCTTCATTCACACCAAGCGGTTACCGTGAAAGTGTTCGAATGGATTCATGCTGGAAGTCTTCACATTGATCTGGCCTTCTTGGTAGATTCACTTTCTTCAACCTACCTCCTTTTCATTACCGGAGTTGGTTTCCTTATTCACATTTACTCTTCGGGGTATATGAGTCACGACGAAGGATTCAATCGCTTCTTCGCGTATTTGAACCTGTTCGTTTTCTTCATGCTTATTCTTGTTTTGGGCGACAGTCTTGTGACGTTGTTCGTTGGATGGGAAGGCGTGGGTGTTTGCTCGTTCATGCTCATCGGATTCTGGTACAAAGAACACGCGAACAACGAAGCTGCGAAGAAAGCCTTCATCATGAACCGTGTGGGTGACCTTGGATTAATTGTCGCTATGATTTTAATCTTCAGCAACACCGGAACATTGAACTACGTTGAATTATTCAACCACGGAAAAATTGCTTCCTTGTCTCCTTCATTGCTTACAACCATTGCCATCTTCTTGTTTATTGGAGCTATGGGGAAAAGTGCACAGTTCCCTTTGCATACGTGGTTACCCGATGCAATGGCCGGTCCTACTCCAGTTTCTGCATTGATCCACGCTGCAACAATGGTAACTGCAGGTATCTACCTTGTTGCGCGTAACGGAGACTTGTTCGAAATGAGTCACACCGCGTCTAACCTAGTTATGTACGTTGGACTTATCACTGCGCTCATGGGAGCAACCATTGCGCTTACGCAAAACGACATTAAAAAAGTATTGGCCTACTCAACTGTTTCTCAATTGGGATTCATGTTCGTAGCGCTGGGAATGGGAGCGCATAGCATTGCAGTATTCCACGTAATTACGCACGCCTTCTTCAAAGCCTTGTTGTTCTTGGGTTCAGGTTCTGTTATTCACGGAATGGGCGGAGAGCAAGACATTCGCAGAATGGGTGGATTGAAGAAATACATGCCAACAACGCAGAAGACCTTCTTAATTGGAACACTCGCTATCGCAGGTATTTTCCCATTCGCTGGTTTCTTCTCGAAAGATCAAATTTTGGCGCATGCCATGGAACACAACATGCCTGTGTTTATCTTGTT
>JBIKRF010000085.1:0-10062 GCA_044349305.1 Flavobacteriales bacterium | reverse complement strand
AATTTAAAACAAAACAACGGCGCTAAAGTGGGTGATCTTGTTGCGATAACGAAACCACTTGGTCTAGGAATCGCATCTACCGCAGGAAAGCGCGGTTTGTTATCGGAAGAAGAAAAGGCAGAATTCATTCAACACATGAAACACGTTAATTCCATTGGCGCTGAATTCGCAAAGGTTGAAGGCGTTCATGCCATGACAGATATTACGGGATTCGGTCTAGCAGGACACCTCATTGAGATGTGCGAAGCGAGCGGCTGCTCTGCGAAAATTGACTATCAGAATATCCCTGTTCTAGAATCCGCAAAACGCGCGGTAGCTCAGTTTGTCTTTCCAGATATCACAACAAAAAACTTCCAAAACATTCAACCCAAGTCGAGCGCTCTAAGCGGTGAGCAGTTGTTGGTACTTTGTGATCCGCAAACATCGGGCGGATTGCTTGTTGCGTTTCAACCAGATGCGTTAGAAGAATTGAAAAAACTTTGTGCACTTCAAAACGAAAGTTTTACCGTGATTGGTTCGCTTCAAGGCCCAAAAGAAATTTATCTTGAAGTTATGTGAACAAGGTCACTTCAACAGGTGTTAGTTTGATATAACTTTGCAAAAAATATAATTATGTATCCACCAGAATTAGTAGCGCCAATGCGCGCTGAATTAACCAATATCGGCTTCGAAGAAGCAACCTCAGCAGACCTAGTAACCAACGCCATTAACACGGAAGGAACCGTTCTTTTGGTATTGAATTCCGTATGCGGTTGCGCAGCTGGAAGCATGCGTCCAGGTGTAAAGAAAGCTATTCAAACCGAAGGAAAGAAACCTACGAAATTGGCTTCATCGTTTGCAGGTGTAGACAAAGACGCAGTTGACATGGCAAGAAAGTTCATGTTACCTTACCCTCCATCTTCACCATGCATTGCGCTTTTCAAAGACGGAAAGTTGCAACACATGATCGAACGTCACCACATTGAAGGCCGCACAGCAGATATGATTGCTGCGCACTTGAACGGCATGTTCGAAGAGTTTTGTTAAGATTATTTTAGTTGAAGAAAGCCTCACTTCGGTGAGGCTTTTTTTATGCGAAAATTTCTGAAAAGAGTTCCTCTACTTTTCCAACTTTAATAATCTCAATGGCTGCGCTCGATTGAATTTTATTGAAGGAAGAAACATAGATTTTTTCGAATCCCAATTTCGCTGCTTCTTGAATGCGTTGGTCTAAGCGTGAGACCGGACGAATCTCTCCGCTCAGTCCTACTTCCCCACAGAAACAAGCCTTTCGGGTGATGGCAATGTCTTCGTTGCTCGAAAGAATCGCAGAGATGACCGCTAAATCCAAAGCTGGATCTTCAATCTTAATTCCACCAGCGATATTCAAAAAAACATCCTTCATTCCTAAACGGAATCCGCATCGCTTTTCTAAAACAGCAAGCAACATATTCAATCTTCGCAAATCGAATCCTGTTGTGCTTCGCTGCGGCGTTCCATAGACCGCTGTACTCACGAGCGCCTGTATTTCCATCATCATGGGGCGTGCGCCTTCCATGGCGGCTGCAATGGCCGAACCACTGAGGTGCTCGGTGCTTGAATCGATAAGAATATCGCTCGGATTTTCCACTGCCTTCAACCCTGATCCCAACATTTCATAGATACCCAATTCATGCGTTGAACCGAAGCGATTCTTGTGGCTACGAAGAATGCGATAGATGTGATGACGATCCCCTTCAAACTGAAGAACCGTATCGACCATGTGTTCCAAGACCTTTGGTCCGGCAAGACTTCCTTCCTTGGTAATGTGTCCGATTAAGAAAATAGGTGTGTGCGTTTCCTTCGCGTACTTCATCAATTGTAAAGTACACTCACGCACTTGAGAAACACTGCCTGGCGCACTTTCCACGCTTTCACTTTGTAACGTTTGAATGGAATCGATCACAACAAGATTCGGTTTCACTTCATTCAAATGATGAAGAATCTGATCTACTGAAGTTTCCATAAGCACCATGCAACGCGGATTGTCAAACCCAAGGCGTTGCGCGCGCATTTGAATTTGCTCTTCGCTTTCTTCACCCGAAACATACAAGACTGTGAAGTTTAATTGTTGAAGGGCCATTTGCAAAAGCAAGGTAGACTTTCCAATACCCGGCTCACCGCCAAAGAGGATCAACGAACCCGGAACTATTCCTCCACCTAACACTCGGTTCAACTCACCATCGATAAGCGGAAAACGCTTGCGTTCTTCTATTTCAATGTCTGAAATGGATTTCGGTTGTGCGTTGGGCTTGATGCGAATTTTCGAAGTGTTCGACTCGCGGTTCACCACCTCTTCCACGAATGAATTCCATTCGTTGCAGGAAGGGCATTTACCTAGCCATTTAGGACTTTGCGCACCACAACTTTGACAGAAAAATGAAGTTTTAGTCTTTGCCATTTCCCAAAAATGCGAAGAAGAATTGAGAACGATGCAGGATGTTTATAAGTCCTTTATTCTGCAATCAAGCGAATAGTTCCAGCTTGAGATTTTAATACGCCCTGGAAATCTTGAAACTCTATGCGCCAATAGTAAATACCTGGTTGACACAATTCCGCGTTTGAATTTTTTCCATCCCAAACCGATTGTCCGTTTGATTGAAAAACAACTCTTCCGTTAGCATCAACAATAGTATAATCTAAAACTTTTCGAACATTTCTAGAATTGTATAGCACGTCGAAAACATCGTTCAACCCGTCGACACCCGGAACGAATGCCGTTGCAGGAGAAAGTTTTGCGGGGCGGTACACCTCTATCGTTTTTTCTTCAACCAACACTTCCTCACCTCTTGAAACCATATATTTCACGGTGTAGGTTCCTTCTTCTGCGTATTCATGTGCAATCGATTGTCCTTGTCCGTCGAAGCCATCGCCGAAATTCCATACGTAGGCGTCTGCATGCTCTTCAGCACCGAAAAAGAAATACCTCAAACTTTCAGCATTTGCAACAACAGAGGAAAACACTTGAGTTAACGGCTCTCTTTCTGCAATATTCTCGGCGGGGCTGTTGTTAGAAGGATTCGAAGTCGAAACTTCAATAACAGAAATAATTTCCGGATTTCTTAGGTTTAAAAATTCAATTGCAGCAATTTCTTCGGCGTTGGGCTGTTGCCAAACATAACCAGATACAATATCATCAGGAATGCCACCTGTAACGATTTGAGGAATCTCGGGGATTACAGGAGCTTCAATACTCTGAATCGCGGTTGAAGTTGTATCCACTTTCACCTCTTCGATCTTTTGCTCCATTGCCTGAGCAACTGGTTGAAGTGAGTTCGGCGAGTTGAAATAAATGATTGCGGATGTTGCAATTGCTGCAGTTCCAACGGCAGCAGTGGTCATCCAAGGCTTCCAAAAAGAAGAAGATGACTGAGGAATATTTTGCGAAATGTTATTCCATAAGTGATCAGCTGAAAC
Source organism: Flavobacteriales bacterium (assembly GCA_044349305.1). Taxonomy (GTDB): domain Bacteria; phylum Bacteroidota; class Bacteroidia; order Flavobacteriales_D; family Sanyastnellaceae; genus CAIZGX01. The sequence continues at coordinate 6,627 of JBIKRF010000085.1, read as the reverse complement.
CTCATGGGATTCTAGCTTTTCACGAATGATATTGTTCCACTTATTGCTCATTAATTCTTTTCACTAACCAGTTTTTCGCTTTTAAAAATTGTGTTTTTGAAGTGCTTTCCGAAATACCCAACATGTCTCCAATATCCTTGTGGCCGTATCCTTCCACAACAAACAAGTTAAACACCGTCCTGTATCCATCGGGCATCTGATCAATCAACTTCATGAGGTCCGCAGCTTGCAGAGCCTCCAATTGATCTTCGCCGTTGTCGGAAAGCATATACGCTTCATCAATGTTCTTATCGAGTTTGAACTTCTTGTTGCTCTTTATGCGGGTTAATGCCGTGTTGACTACAATTGTCCGAATCCAACCACCAAGAGGACCGTCGCCCTTCCATTGATTTAGCTTTTCAAAAACCTTGATGAAACTTTCTTGCAACACTTCTTCCGCCTCCATGGTACTTCCCATGTAGCGCAGACAAACTGCGAACATTTTACCAGAATGAGATTGAAAAAGGGTCTTTTGTGCAGACGATTTTCCCTTGAGACATTCTGAAACCAATTCGCTATCGCTCATACTTCATCGTTTGATTGATAACAATTGGTTTCAGAAAGTTGCCTCAGTATTAATTTTTATCTGAGTACAGTGACATAACCGGTAAAGACCTTCAGCCTTCGGTCGTTGAGATATTGAACCTCGAGTCTCCAAACATAAGCGCCATCCGGAGCAAATCCGTTTCCGCCGCGTATATCGCCAATCCAAGGCTCATCCGCATCAAATGTTTCAAAGATGAGTGTTCCCCAACGATCGAAAATTTCAAGGTGATATCCTTCAGGGCTCGCTCCTTGAATAATCGGTAAGAAAACTTCATTCAAACCATCTTGTTCAGGTGTAAAGGCGCTTGGCACCCACACTTGAAGGACACTATTCATAGTTACAGTATGGCATGCCGTGTCGGTGCAACCAAATGCATTTGACGCAATCATACAAACCTCGAATTCGGCTAAGTCAATATCAGGGAAAGTGTAGATTGGATTTTGGTCAGTACTTGAACCATAATATCCAAAATTCCAAGAGTAACTCACGGCATCGACTGATTCATTCGAGAAGTTAACCTCTGGATTCAATACATCAACGGGTTCCGGTGCCCAAGAGAATTCAGCGGTTGGATAACCGTACACTTCAATAGGCGCAGGAGCAGTGTAAGTTGTGGTACAGCCAATTGGCGAAACAACAGTTAATGTGGGTGTGAATGTTCCAACCTCATCATAGGTATATACTTGATTTCCACAATTCGCTATTATTGTTCCATCGCCCATATCCCATGTGCAATTCGCTGAAAGCGCTGGTGTTGTTGTGTTTACGAAGGATACCGTAACTGGTGTACAACCCTGCTGATTCGAAAGAGTAAATCCTGCATCAGGTGAAGGGCTTAGAACAATATCCAAGTAATCGCTTACAGGTTCTGCACAACCGTCTGTTGCGTAAACGTATACCGACGTTGATCCAGGAGGACAAATGGTATTTGAATTTCCATTAGGTCCCAAAGTAGTTCCTCCAGGAAGATTTGGAACTTCATACCATTCAATAACTATCGGATTCGTTCCTCCAGATGATGTTGCGGACATATTCACACACTGACCGCCACAGATCGGAATCGATGTAATTCCATTCTGAAGTTGCACTTGAATTGGATCGACCAAATTCAAATTAATTGACTCAATTGTGCTGGTACATCCGTTTGCATCACTCGCCTGAGCGTATAATGTCACATCGCTAGCCATCGTGTAATTGAACGGATTGCCAACCCCTTCAATACAGCTTGTCACAGTAGGACAGTTACCCCAAGTAATTGTTAACGGACCGCCATCTCCTCCTCCAGCATTTGCACTAAGTGCAACGACCTCATTGAAACACAACACTGGATTTTGTGCGTTCAAGGTCATTGTTACAGGGGCAGATAGAGCAACCACTGAAAAATTCAAGCTGTCAAAAACACACCCTAAAGCATCTTGATAAACAATGTTGTAATCTCCGGCAACTATACCGTTAAACAATCCGGTTGGCTGCGTCGCGATTGTTGCATTCGTCGCTGCATTGATCAACTCAAAGGACACCGCGTTCGGATCAATAAATTCAATAGATCCATTAGCGAAGCCAAAACATGTTGGTTGCGTAATTACTACGTTGTCTAGTGGATTATTAGGGAGCGAAGTAATGTTAATCGTGTTTTGGAATGTACAACCTAAATCATCTGTAACAGTATAATCGTATGCATTTGGACAAAGGTTTTGAGGATTAAATCCAAGAATTGTTGGGTCAGTCCAGTCAACAGTATAATTTCCCGCACTTCCAGAGGGTGTAAGTAGAATTTCTCCTGCACACGATTCGAAACAAATATTCGTAACTATCGTCTCTTGAACGTTTAACTGCGATGCCGCAGTAACACTTCCATTTGCTGTATTCACGCATCCTAAAGCATCAGTACCCTGAACAGTATAGCTGACAGTACCTACAGGGGCTACGGTAATAATAGCAACGTTCGTTGCTGAAGTTATGGAAGGGTCGGCCGTCCAAACATAGTCAACAGCACCACTTGCGAATACATCTGTTGTGGCTCCAAAACAAATTGAATTCAGAACGGGTGTTACTGTAATATTGGGCAATGCATTTACAGTTACTTCGGCAAAATTCGAAACGGCGGGGTCACAACCATTTCCTGTTAATGTTGCAACCATATAATAATAGGTGATTCCCACTGGAGAATTTGCTGGAGTTAGAGATGTTGTGGTAGCTCCTGGGAAAGCCGTACCCGGCGCAATCGGACTCGAGTTGAAGTACCAAGCGTATGACACCGTTCCAAGTCCGCCCGAAACTGCTGCGTTCAATGCTGTAGTTGGGCTATTTAAGCATTCATTCTGTGTAGCTAGTGGTTGCGTTGATATGATAGGATCAGCAACGTTCACAATTTCACTCACTGCAGAATTCACGACATCACAGCCCGAACCTGAAAGCGTAATTTCAGCATAATAATAAACACTTCCCACTTGATTTGTTGAAGGTGGTGAGTATGAACTCGCGCCTGCACCAGCTATTGCTGTTCCTCCCGTATTTGCATTGGCAGTATTGCTATACCATTGATACGTTGGCGTTCCAACTCCACCGATTGTGGCAACATTAATTGCCGCGGGTGTACCGCCCACACACAGTGATTCTGTAGCTGAAGGTTGAGTGCTTATTGTAGGATCTGCAACAACAATAATCTGCGACGTATTGGTTGTAACACTTCCGCAGTTAGTTCCAGCAAACGTTGTAACTAGATAATAATAGTTAGCTCCAACAACAGTCGACACCGGAGAATAAGTTGCATTCGTTTCTCCTGCAATTGCAGTTCCGGTAGTTGTACTGTTTGTCGTATTTGAATACCACTGATATGACACCGCTCCCGTACCACCTAAAATGCCTGGATTAAGGGTACTTGGTGTTCCTCCTAAACAAACCGTTTCATTTGCTATAGCTTGCAAGGAAACCGTTGGTAAACCCACTACAATAACTTCCGCAGTAGCGCTCGTTGATGCTGCACAACCTGAGCCTGACAAAGCAACTTGACAATAGAAGTACTGTGTACCCGAATTTACCGTGCTTGGTGTAAATGAAGCGTTGGTCGCTGATGGAATTATCGTTCCACCTGTTGTGGCATTTGTTGTATTCAAATACCATTGGTATGAAGGTGTTCCAGCGCCATCGACAAAGTTCACTACCAAATCAGTTGGCGCACCGTTTACACATAAACTTTGTGTAGATATCGGTTGAGTGGCAATTGTCGGATCTGGAAAGACAAGCACTTCTGAAGAAGCAGAGACAGCTGTTCCGCAACCACTTCCACTGAGCGTTACTTCTGCGTAGTAGTAATAGCTTCCTGCAATAGTTTGAGTTGGTATTGCATATTGATTTGTTGTTGCTCCAGCTATCGCGGTTCCTCCAGTTGTAGCATTCGTAGTGTTGCTAAACCATTGATAAGAAGCGGTACCTGTTCCACTTGAATATGAAACAGCTATTGGATTGGCTGTGCCACCTTCACAAATGTTCTGCGTTACAGTTGGCTGAGCAGTTATGGAAGGAAGAGCTACCACATTTACTGCTGCTGTTGAGGTTGTAACCGTTCCGCATCCACTTCCACTTACTGTTGCAATGCAATAATAATAAGTAGTACCCGCTATTGCACTTGGTGCGGAGAACGATGCATTTGTTGCACCAACTATGGCTGTACCGCCAGTTGTACTGTTTGCATTATTACTATACCATTGGTAGGTTGCTGCGCCCGTTCCATTTGAATAAACAAAGGTTAACGGAGTTGTTGTACCATTTATACAAACTGTCTGTGTATTCAGTGGTTGGGTTGTTACGGTTGGAATTGGAACGACGATAACTTCAGCTGTGGCAGATGCGCTTGAACTGCAGCCTGCGCCTGTTGTGTTAATTACACAATAGACATAGGCGGTTCCAACAACAGCTGTAATTGGAGTAAGCGTAGCCGCATTTCCAGAGGTTATTCCACCAACATTAGAGTTAACTAAATTGGTGTACCACTGATAAGTTGTTGTTCCAGTACCTCCGGTTGCAGTGACTGTGAGCGGTGTTGAAAGTCCGTTCTGACAAACAGTCTGAGTAGGTAACGGCTGAACAGTAATTGTTGGGTCTGACACAACAATTACTTCACCTGCAGCTGAAGTCGCATTCGAGCAGCCCGAGCCACTAAGAGAAACTATTCCGTAATAGTAATAACTTCCCGCTGCATTCAATGCAGGTGGTGCGTAATTCGCATTTGTTGCACCTGCAATGACTGAACCTCCTACCGTTGAATTTAAAGTATTGCTGAACCATTGGTAAGCGGGGGTGCCTGCACCACCCGCATAAGCTAAGTTCAAGACCGTTGGTGAGCCTCCCACACAAATAGTCTGAGTTGCTGTTGGCTGTGTGCTTATTGAAGGTTGGGCGGCAACGTTCACAGTAGCCGTTTGAGACGAAACTGAACCGCAGCCACTTCCGCTTAATGTTACAACACCATAATAGAAAACTGTACCTGAAACCGCAGCTGGGGGAGTAAATGATGCACCTGTCTGTCCGGCCAAAATCGTTCCTCCTGTATTCAAATTATTGACGTTGGAATACCACTGATAAGATGGAGTTCCTGTACCACCGTTATATGCGATATTCAATGGAGATGTTGTACCATTCTGACACAAACTTTGCGAAGTCAGTGGCTGAGTTGTTATTGTGGCTGGTGTAACTACAATTAAGGAACTGGTCGTTGAAGTGGCAGCACTGCATCCTGCACCGGTTTGGGAAGCAACGAGGTAGTAATAGGTTGTACCTGCAGCACCAGCTACAGGCGTGTAACTAGCATTTGTTGCACCCGCGAGGGTTGTTCCACCTGACGTACTGTTGTTTGTATTACTGAACCATTGGTATGAAGTAGTACCTGTACCTCCTGAAACTACTGCTGAAATTGCCGTGGCAACTCCGCCCGAACACAAGGTCTGTGTCAAAATTGGTTGTGTATTTATTACTGGATCGGCAATAACAACAACTTCAGCAGCGTTGGAAGTAACACTTCCACAACCGTTTCCTGTAAGGGTTAAAACTCCGTAATAATAATATGTTCCCGCTGTGTTCTGTGCCGCCGGGGTGTAGCTTGCAAGAGTTGCTCCGGCTAACAAAGTTCCACCTGTTGTAGCATTTGTAGTATTGCTATACCACTGATAACTTGGTGTACCTGTTCCACCTGTATAACTGAACGTTAGAATACTCGGAGTTCCACCTATACAAATTGTCTGAGTGGTTGTTGGCTGATTTGACACAACTGGAAGTCCAACGACAACTACCTGAGCTGCATTTGTAGTCACTGACCCGCATCCACTTCCACCTAAACTTAACGTTGAGATGCAATAATAATATGTGGTCCCAATATTTGCTGTTGAAGGTGAATAAGTCGCATTCGTTGCACCAGCTATCAGTGTTCCACCTGCATTGCTATTTGTTGTATTGCTGTACCACTGATAGGTCGATGTTCCCGATGCATTGGAGTATGTGAAAGTTAGAGGCGTTACCACAGAGTTTTGACACACCGATTGTGTAGCCAACGGTTGGGTTGTAATCGATGGAATTGGAACAACTATCACCTCTGCCGTTGCTGAAGTCGTGCTATTACATCCGTTTCCTGTAGAACTAACTACAACGTATACATAAGCTGTTCCTACAACTAAAGATATAGGTGCAAGTGTTGCTGAAGTTCCTGAAGGTATTCCTCCTGTAGTAGAATTGGTTGTGTTGGTATACCACTGATAGCTAAAGGTTCCTGTTCCACCAGAAGTTACAACACTCAGTGGCGTTGATATTCCATTTTGACAAACCGTTTGAGTTGTCAGAGGTTGAGTGCTTATTGTAGGATCTGCTATTACTATAGCTTCTGCACTCGTTGAAGTTGAAGCACCACAGCCAGAGCCGCTCAAGGTGGCTACTCCGTAGTAATAAAAACTTCCGGCGGTGTTCAAGGTCGGTGGAGTGTAACTCGCATTCGTTGCGCCGGCGATTAATGTTCCACCAGTGGTTGCATTCGTGGTGTTACTATACCATTG
>JBIKRF010000084.1:0-10158 GCA_044349305.1 Flavobacteriales bacterium | reverse complement strand
GCGCTCTGATCGATTCTCACTTGTTGAACTTTCCGATCGAGCTCCAACGCCTTAATGGCGTTTTCAAAATAGGTGTTCTCGCGCTGATTCACGACAAACAAAGTACTTTCTCCATTGAAGAGTTTACTGTTCTCTGCTTGAAGCAAACGCTTGTAAAGTCCAGCGTTACTCTCAGCCAACTGCTGTTGCGACAATGAATTGGTGTATGCATTTTCCAGCGCTAACGTTTTTTGTTCAAGCTGATTCCTTTTCCATTCAATATTCAAATTGTTCTCTTCAATCTTAATGCGTTGAACTTTTAAATCTCCGCGCGCTTCGCGAAGAAACAAGGGCATAGAAAATTCCGCACCCCATTTGTAATTGTTGGTGGAAAAATAGGAGGGGAGTCCTTCGCTAAAATCCTTGTTCAAGAAATGATATTCTAGATTCAACTTCGGTTTCAATTTTTCAATTTTCCATTTTTCTTCAATTCGAAGCGACTCGCCTTTGTTCGCATAGAGTGCCAATTCGGGATGCATTTCCAGTAATGGGAAAAGCGAGCTTCCTGATCTGAACGGTGCTAATTCATTTTTGAAATTGGAAGACGGAGAAATGGTTTCATTCAAAATGGCAACTCTGTTCTCGTCGCGCGATTCGAGGAATGAAACCAAGGCAATACGCGATTTAATAACTTCTAATTTCGATTCTTGAAATTGAAGCAGGCGATTTTGATTTTGAACGTAGGCCTCGAGTGTGTCGATCGCAGAACGATCGCCGCCTTTGTATCTGTCTCGAACAGCAAAGAATCGTCGTTCACTTGCAGACACAAGGGAATCTATAATACTATTTTTCTGAGAGGCGTAAAACCAATCGGAGTATAGTTGAACGCTTTGAAAAAGTAATTCGTTTAATGCCAATTGTTGTTCTAGATTTCCCGCCTCTAACAAAACTTCGGCTCTTCGCTTAGCCATGCGACGTTCGTCTATGACAAGTCCTTTGAGTAAGGGCATTGATACGCCAAGAGAAAGCAGTCCAGCGTTTGAAGTGTAATCAGCCGGATTCACATAGCTTCCGGAATTTACATCGAAATGTCCTACTAATCCTATCGCATAAGGCGTGTTGTACGAAAGTGAAGTTTCAGAAGTGGAATAATATTCCGTTCCGTTAAAGAATTTGTTTTTGAATTTGCTTTCCAAAAGAGGGTCAAACAATCCTTTCACTTGCATGTATTGCGCATTGCGCATTTGCGGATTAAGCTTCGCTTTTTGCGCAAGCGGATGTTCTTCCAACACCCAATTCAGATATTCTGTTAGCGTTAACTCTTGCGAGGAAACATCTGAAGAAAGAAGAGAGAAGATGAGGAATGGAAAGATTAGTTTATTCATTTCGACTTTTCTTCAGATTTCTTTTTCGATTGGTCAGGCGAATAAAAATCAGGAGGGAAACCGTTAAACTTCCGCCACAATTCATATCCAACTGCAACATCGTTCAAAAGCATGATTGCTTGAACACCACCGCCTTGCTTCAACGCGCTTGGCCATTGCTCTCCCTCTTGCGGTCTTACTAATACACGGAACTTTCCCGATTCGTGCAGTGCAGGGTCAACGGTTAGGATAGTTCCATTGTAAACCCCTTTTGAAATGTGTTGCCATCCGCTTATAACGAATGCTGGAAAACCGTCGAAGATTAAACGCACTTGCTCACCGGCATGCACCAGTGGCATGTCGGTCGGATGAATGAAAATCTCAACGGCATGTGCAAATCCGAACGGACTAATCCGAGCAATTTCTTCTCCTTCTTTTACCGTCTCGCCGATACCCGATTTCGAAGTCTTGCTAATGAACCCGTCTTGTGGAGCTAAGATGTAATACAATCCATTTCTACGGTCGTAGTTGTTGTATTGGTTTTGTAGTTTAGTTAGTTCTCCCTCTGCAGTGTATAGCGTTGACATAGATGCATACTTCTCACTTTCCGCCTTGGAAATTTTATCGCTGTATTCGGCATCAATGGCGCGAAGTTCTCGACGCGCATTGAGCAATTCATTTTTTGCAATGGCTATTTTGTTGCGATGCTCTTGAACTTTGGTGGAAGCATTCTGATAAGACATTCTGCGCGTCTCAAGTTCTGTTTTCGAAATGAGATCTTGCTTGTACAATTGCTCGTATCGATTGAATTGTTCTTCCGTAATGGTGGCGTTTCGCTCGGCATTGAGAAGATCTGTACTGTCTGTTTTAACTTTGAATTGTGCTTGTTCTATTTTCGCACGAGCTTGATCTTTCTTCACTTCCTTGCCGCTGATCATCGCGTTGATTTGAATATCTAAAGAAGCAATTTTCGACATATAACCTTCAAGCGCACTCTCTTTCGAATCCAATTGCGATTCGGTGTTTTGAACGAGATTGGGATCGAAATAGTCGACTTTGATTTCCGAGAGAAACATGATGGTGTCTCCTTTTTTTACGCTGTCACCTTCTTGCACAAACCATTTTTCAACTCTTCCTCCGATGATAGTTTCTACCGATTGCGGGCGAGAGTTGGGCTCTAAAGAAATAATATTACCCGTGCTTGTGATGTTCTGAGTCCACGGAATACAGAGGATTCCGATTAGAATAGCAAGGGTAATCAGCAACATTCTTGCTGTGCGAATGTTCTTTGAACGCTGTTCAATTTTATTCCAAGAAGTAAATTGAGTGGAAGAATTTACTTCATCTAAAAGTGGTTGGTTATTCTTTTCCATCAATTAATTAATTTGAATTTTCTTCATGCCAGTTAGTGGTAATTCAGTAATGTTATGAATAAGCACTATGGCCGATTTGAATTCCGATTGAATAATGTCAAGTCCTTTTGGATGCTGCAAGATGTATTGATTTCTCAAAACCAATAAATCTGGTTTTGCAACAATGGCTCTTGCCAATTCGAGCAGGGCCCGGTTTTCTAGAGTCCAGATAGAATCTCTGTGATGAGTAGTCTTGTAAATTCCTTCATTAGAATTCTCATAGAATTGATTCAATCCGACAAGTTCTGATGCAGCAATAATTTCTTCGTTGCTCGCATTCGTATTCCATTTCACATTTGCGAAAAATGTGTCTTCGAGAATAACCGGAAGATGGTCGCACCATGCAGTCTTCGTTTTAAAATCGAAGATGGAAACATGCTTTAAATCGTGCCCGTTGCACTTAAGTCCAAAGGTGTTTTCATTGCGAAGATCAAGGCTTTGAAGGAATTTCTTGCAAACCGATTGATTCCCGGTGAGTTCGTATCTGTTCGCTCTTTCGAGTCGAATGGCAAAAGGACTTGTTGCTTCGATGTAATCAATGGCTTCAATTGGAATGCGATTCTCTTCATTCTCAGTTAAATCTGAGAGTTTGTTCTCCTGATAGGAGAGTGCTTTTTGCATACTCGTGAGGGTATCGAAAATAGTACTGAGTGAAAAGAGAATTTTTTCAATACTAGAAATCACAAGTACAATCACAATCTCAGCTCCTAAGAATTGTCCAATACTGATCTTTTGATTAACCGCCAAAATGCTTCCGAGAGTAAGCATTCCGCCAACTGCAATAAGCTTGAAAGCGAGAAATGCATTTTGTTTTTGCAGAAGTAATTTGAAATGAAAGCGCTTTGACTCGAGATAGTCTTCTGATATTTTGTTCGCTTCCGAGAATGCAAAGCTTGGGTTGGGACGATTGAATTTTTTTCTAAATAATTCAGCAAGAGAAAGCCAATTGACCATCTCGTATTTGGCGCAAGATTCTTCATAACTCGATTGCACGGCAGGGTTGAATTTCCATCGTAATAAGAGAACGAAGGAGATTACAAAAGACAATCCAAATACGAAGAATATCGGATGATAAAACGAGATGAGCAAGAGTCCGAAAGTGAGTTGCAAAGAAGCAAAGAGTAAGTCGATAAACAATTTGCTAAAGCCTTTCTGTAAGTAGCTAATTTCAATGAAATACTTCGCAAAGCTGCGATCGTTGGATTGTGGATGCTGATTCAGTATGCGACCAAGATATGTATAGGCCAACTGCACAAAAAGACGTTGTTCAACATCTTCACCTTCCTTCATTAATCGGATTTGTAAGATGCCATTTAACCAAACAAAAAATAAGATAAGTAAGAGAATGGCATACATTCCCGGTCTAATTTCTTGAGCTGTTACGAACGTAAGCAGCAGCTGCACCCCAACAGGAATGGCTAATGAGAAAAGTCCGGCAAGGGAAGAAAGTAAAATGACTTTGCGGATAAAATACTTTTCAAGTCGAAGCAATTCGCTTAGTGACTTGTAGATTGAGCTTGTAGATTCAGCCATAATTTTGAAAACATGACTTTTGTCATATTGTTCAAAGCACGAAGGTAAGCGAAGATTTTAAATCAACTACTATCCCTTCATACTATTTTCTGAATAGTTCTCCCATTTGTCAAGCACTGCTTGCATGTCTTCAGGAAGATTACTTTCGAAGCTCATCCATTCTCCGGTTGTTGGATGTGTGAACGACAATGTTCTGGCATGCAATGCCTGTCTTGGCAGTAATTCAAGGCAATTTTGAACGAATTGCTTGTACTTGTTGAAAGTAGTTCCTTTCAAAACTTTATCACCGCCGTATTCGAAGTCGCCAAAGAGCGTGTGCCCAATGTGCTTCATGTGCACGCGAATCTGATGTGTTCTTCCAGTTTCCAATTTGCATTCAACCAAAGTGACATAGCCGTAGCGCTTTAGAACCTTGTAATGTGTAACAGCATGTTTCCCATGATCTCCTTCCGGGAATACAGTGAATACTTTTCTGTCTTTTAAACTGCGCCCCGTATTTCCAATCACTGTTCCGTCTTCCTTCACGTCGCCCCAAACCAATGCTACATATCTTCTATCTATGGTGCGATCGAAAAATTGTTTTCCCAAATGTGTTAAGGCTTCTTCGGTCTTAGCAATGACCATAAGACCGGTTGTATTTTTATCGAGTCTATGAACCAATCCTGGACGAGCGTCGCTGTTCATGGGTAGGTTCTGAAAATGATACAACATGGCATTCAATAATGTACCCGAGAAATTTCCAAATCCCGGATGTACAACCATGTTTTTTGGTTTCATAAGAATAACCAAATCATCGTCTTCGTATACAATTTCAATGGGAATATTCTCAGCAATAAGCTCCATATCCCGCACGGGATAGGGCATTTCAATGGTTATTACATCGTTGGGCTTAACCTTGTAACTGCTTTTTACAGGAACGCCATTCACTTTTACATAACCATCTTCTGCTGCATTTTGAATGCGATTGCGTGAGGTGCGTTCCAGGCGATCAACCAAGAACTTGTCTAGGCGCATGAGCTTTTGCCCTTTGTCTGATACAATTCGATGATGTTCGAAAAAACCTTCTTCTTGTTCCTCTAGAATGTCGTTTTCTTCCATCTTATTGTTTCATTGCTTTTAAGCGAATGATTTCTTGTGTTGAATTGTTTGTGATTTGAATGAAATATATTCCAATTGGAAGAGCATTGTTCTCCATATCAATGCTCGTCACTTGTGAATGGAAAGATGACTCGATAAGTTGTCCGGTAGAAGAGAGAAGGGAAACGTTGTAAGAATTATTCTCATTTAATCCTTGAATGGTAAAGCCATTGTTAAACGGATTCGGATAAACGGAAGGAGTTTCTGTTGAAAGTTCGCTAACTGAATTCCAAACCGAAGATTTGCCCGATTTGAATACCGGACGAATCATGAGCGCACCATTGATGCTTGATTGTTGCCAAGGTTGCTCAAAACCGTTGTTATAAAAGACTTTCGTGGCATTGGTAGTTCCGCTCTTATCATTTCCCACGGGAAGACCTACACTTCCGCTTTGAACCCAGCCAACATAGAAATTTCCGGTTACGGCAAGTGGGGTGTCGTAGGCGTAATAAGAGAAATAGTTTTCTCCGTGATTGTAAAATGCAGGGTGATGGTAATTGAAATTTTCACCGAGTTCACTTCCAGGTTGTGACCCTCCATCTGACCAAGCGCGAAGCAAGAACGTTTCAGCGCTAACATTCACACCTGTAGGCAACCAATACACAAACAACCCCAATAGAGAATCTGTAACCTCAGCACGAAACTTCATAGCAATCATTCCACCTGCCGCAGCATTCGAGTAACCGCGCTCAGCTGAACCATCGTCATACGCGTAATAGTTATAGAAATATTGTCGAAGTGTTGCGGTGTCGTTTTGGAGACGGGCGTCGGTTGGATTGATAAAAGTTTTTACATCGAAGAAAGAACAAGTGTCATCGGGCATTACGTTGTAGGTGAAACCGTTTAGGTTTACTGTTCTTGTGAACGAAGAGTTGGCGTTAAGCGAAGTGTTGAAATCTACCGCATTGAAAACCTGAGGCGTGCCACCCTGTTTCTTAATGCTGTAGTTGGTTACAATATTTTCGTCGTTGCCTAAATTCCGTTCTTGAATTTGAATGTTGGACGCCATGTTGCCAGCAGCATTGGCAGCGAAATGAGTCAAAGGCATGGCAGTATATTCGTTCAATAAAGTGCGCAGAGGAAATTGCATACAAACCTCATCGAAAATAACGTTACTTGAATCTACCCCAGCGTCGAGCTGAACATAGTCAATGTGCCAATGGTCGAAAGCCCCGCTTAAGGTTCCGAAATTTCTAAATCTGAATTGAAAACCATCGAGCAGATATTCGGAAGCGCTTACAGCAATGAAAATTTGCTCAAAGGTGTCTGATGGGAAAACTTCTGGACTCGTCCATACTTGGGTCCATTGTCCAGATCCGAAAGGCGAATAGAATTCAACAATTAAACTGTCGCCTAGATCCGGATTGTTTCCCATTCCACCGCCTTGATAGAAAAATGAAAGAAAGACTTGATCAGCTGCAGTGAAGGTAGAAAGATCAATGGGAAGCGAGGTTAAAGTATCGGCGCTTCCGTAAGAAAACTCATCTGCGAAATTATACGGGTATCCGTCTGCACGCAATCCATCTAAAGTTGCAACGCCAATAGTCGGCGGGGCAATAGGGAATCCGTGATTAATAAAAGCGCAGGTGTCTGACCATCGCTGCCAAGTTGTTAAAACAGCAGGATCGTTTGTGGGTAAAGAATAACGAGAAAAATCATCGAAAAAAGGAAGTGTCAAACTTGCAGTACCTCCGCGTGTTTCACCTTGCTGTTTCCAAATGAATTCTTTTTTGGCTTGCGCGTTTCGTTGTGCGTCGAAACGAATTACGGTCTCTGTTTCTTGCGAAAAAATCGACAGAAACGCAAACATGAAAGCAATGGAAAAAAGTTGTTTCATTAAGGTATGAATAGGTCTTGTGGTTCCTCGAACGGATTGATTAAAGTATCTATTGTGCAAGGCTCTTTGCTTAACCAGAAATCCATAAATCTTCCCGCTGCCATTGGTATCGCTTGCGAAGAGTATTTTGGATCTTGCCTGCAGACATGGAACAGCGCTGAATCAGCTGCACTATATGCTGCTGGTTCGAAAAATCCTTGTCCCGATAAATTCAAGCTGTTCAATAAATTAATAGCCTCTTGATAGGACATTCCAAAAAGGTTTGGAACAGGCACTGTTGTTTTCGCTCCTTCACCAACGGTTAGAACTACTGTTTGTCCGTGCTCAAGCATTTCTCCGTATTTCAACGCTCGGCCGTTGTATTCCACCTTCATAACAACACCAATCATGCTGTTGTTTGGGGCGTATTTAATTTGGAATTTGATTCCTTTATTCGTTAAGCGAAGCGATGCAATTTGTATGTGATCACCTTCCTTTACGTTAATCGGAACCATAGGCGGTGTTCGTTTGAATATGCTAATGAAAACCAATCGGCCATCTTTCACCATGCTTCCCGGCTTCGGACTTTGGTCTCTTACAGTTCCCGGAGCTGCTGTGGGTACGAAGAGGCTGTCTGTTACCACCATTTCAAGGTCGAGGTCTTCTAAAATTGCACGCGCTTCCGCTTCTGATTTTCCTTTTAAATCTGGAATTTGAACGGCTTCGTCGTGACGGGTGTAAAACTTCAAAAAGAAAATAACGAAAAGGAATAATAGCAAGTTAGCTCCCAAAATGATGAGTATTTGCTTTTTTCCGTATTTCGATTTTAAAAATTTTACAAACGACATAGTTTCAATTCGAAGAGTTATTTCGCCATTTCTTTTCCAATTGCATTATCGTAAAGTTCTTTATAATCTGCAATCATTCCAAAATTTTGTTCGTCAACGGTACATCTTCCTTTAGTCACGTGTCCCAATAGCAAGCAAGGTATGTTCATTTCAGCAACGAAGTCTAGGAATTTATCTTCATCATCTTCCACCACTGAAACAACTACGCGGCTCTGCGATTCGCCGAACAAGAAGGCGTCTTTGCGAATTTCGCTGTCGGTAACCACATCGAATCCAAGATCGTTGGGCAAGCACATTTCAACCAAAGTCGTAAACAAACCGCCGTCGCTTACATCGTGCGCTGCGTTAATGAAACTGTTTTGAATAAGTCCCTTTATGCATTGTTGAAGTTGGTATTCCTCTTCCAAATTGAATGAAGGTGCCGGAGAACCGAGCGTTCCTACGATGTTGGCTAAGTATTCGCTGGAATTAATTTCGTTCTGGGTAGTTCCCAACAGGAAAATCAAATCGCCTTTGTATTTAAAATCCAAAGTCATTTGCAAACTCTTGTCTTTCATTACGCCTAACATTCCAATGGTTGGAGTAGGGAAGACGGGTGCAGCAGATCCGTCTGCTTTTGCAGTTTGATTGTAGAAGCTAACGTTTCCGCCTGTTACAGGGGTTTGAAATTTGGTACATGCAGCACCCATTCCTTTGATAGCTCCTACGAACTGCCAGTATACTTCTGGGTTGTATGGATTGCCAAAGTTCAAGCAGTTCGTAATCGCCGAAGGCTCACCGCCTGAACACACAATGTTACGCGCTGCTTCAGCAACCGCGATTTGTGTTCCAATTTCTGGGTCGTTGTTCACGTAACGCGCGTTACAGTCAACAGTTAAAACAACCGCTTTGTTGGTTCCTTTTACATTCACAACAGCCGCGTCGCTCTTGCGATTGGTGCTCATGTTCACGGTACCTACCATGCTGTCGTATTGCTCATACACCCAACGCTTGCTCGCAATGTTCGGTAAAGCAATCAACTGTCTTGCAGTTACGACATAGTCTTTCGGTTCAGCCACGTTATCCATGTTGAACTTCTTGTTCTCTGCATAATAAGCAGGCTCTTTGTATTCTCTCTCGTAAACCGGAGCGCCACCGCCAAGAACCAAGCTCTCTGCAGGAATTTCACCTACAACTTCACCGTTCATGTAATAGCGAACCATTGGTCCGTCTGTTACCACTCCAATTTCCGCAGCGTGTAAATCCCACTTTTCGAATATCTTTTCTACTTCCGCTTCGTGTCCTTTCTTAATCACGATAAGCATACGCTCTTGCGATTCAGAAAGCAAAATTTCGAACGGCTGCATGCCTTCTTGTCTAGTTGGAACTTTGTCTAAATGAATGTCCATTCCAACACCGCCACCTGCGCTCATTTCAGAGGTAGAGCAGGTGATACCTGCAGCCCCCATGTCTTGCATTCCTGCAATAGCATCGGTTTCCGCCAATTCCATGGTCGCTTCCAACAATAATTTTTCTTGAAACGGATCGCCCACCTGAACCGAAGGAAGATCCTTCGCCGATTCAGCAGTAATATCTTTCGAAGCGAAGGACGCTCCTTTAATTCCATCTTTTCCTGTGGCAGAACCAACAATGTAAACCGGATTTCCAACGCCTCTTGCTTTCGCGCTAATCATCTTTCCGTTTTCCACCAGACCAACAGACATCGCGTTTACCAACGGATTCACTTGGTAGCTCTCGTCGAAAAACACTTCACCACCAACAGTAGGAATACCGAAGGCGTTTCCATAATTACCAATTCCTTTCACCACACCTTCCAACAACCATTTGGTTTTCGGATTTTCAAGTTTTCCGAAACGCAATGAATTCAATTGCGCAATGGGGCGCGCACCCATGGTGAAAATATCGCGATTAATTCCACCAACACCTGTGGCTGCGCCTTGATAAGGCTCAAGCGCACTCGGGTGGTTATGAGATTCTATTTTGAAGGCGCAGCCCAAGCCGTCGCCAATGTCTACTAGACCTGCGTTCTCTTCTCCAGCTTTCACCAACATGTGGGGTCCGTCTTTCGG
>JBIKRF010000175.1:0-2717 GCA_044349305.1 Flavobacteriales bacterium | reverse complement strand
GGTATATTTGCACCCACAAATCCCAAACGGCCCGTTCGTCTAGGGGTTAGGACAGCAGATTTTCATTCTGTAAACAGGGGTTCGATTCCCCTACGGGCTACAAAGAAAAACCCTCAACCGAAGTTGAGGGTTTTTTGTTGAAGTTCTGTTTGAATCAATCGCCGTACATCGGCTCAAGATCATGAAGGTTGATCCAACCAGAAGTTGTTTTTCCGGTGTTTGGATTGAAAAAGTCGGTGTATCCAAATCCATTGTTAACCTTCGTTATCACGCACATGTCACCTGAAACAAGAAAAGCACCGCGCGCCGTTGCAGCATCAGGTGAACCGTGGAAAAAAGTTTTTGCAACAACAACTACCCCTTCGGTGTATGGCGGAAATTGCTGCTCGAGTTTTGCGTATTCAACGACAGCTTGTCTGCGAGACTCTTCAGCTTGTTTTAGTTTTTCTTCTTCAAGTTTTTGACGCTCTTGCTCTAATTTTTGTTTCTCGGCTTCAATTTTTTGAAGTTCCTCTGTATTTGCTTTGTTTGCATTTCCGTCTTTTCCTGTTTCATTGTTAGCGCATGAAGCGAAAACGGCTATAGATAGAATGAGAATCGGAATAAAGTGTTTTTTCATAATAAATTTCGGTTAAAGAGTTTAGTGGATACGAATATAGTAACATTTGTAAATCTAATCTTGCGATCTCAAGGGCTGATGTCTGCGACG
This sequence comes from Flavobacteriales bacterium, assembly GCA_044349305.1. Classification (GTDB taxonomy): domain Bacteria; phylum Bacteroidota; class Bacteroidia; order Flavobacteriales_D; family Sanyastnellaceae; genus CAIZGX01. The sequence goes on along the minus strand of JBIKRF010000175.1, from coordinate 2,008 downwards.
AATGCCTTTATCAAAGGTTAGAGAAGTTAATAGAGGGTAAGAAAAGGGAAGACTAACCTAGTTCGAATTACGTAGTAGGAATTACGAAGTAGGAATGAAATCTTTGATTTTCTAATAACGTAGTTCCCATTACGAAGTAGGAGTAAAATCTCCGATTTTCCCATTACGAAGTTCCCATTACGAAGTAGGAATAAAATCTTTGATTTTCCAATAACGGAGTTCCGAAGGTTCGGAAAAAAAAATCAAAGCAATGCCAATCCGATAATAATATTTAGAAGCAATATCGCAGGGTAAATACCTGCGAGTATAAGTCCGGTGATTGCGCGGCTTCGGTATTTGCGATAGTAAGGGTTCTTGCCAAACTTGCGCAAATAACGGATAGCGAAGGTGATGGCCAAAACTTCGAGGGTTATAAAAATTCCTCCACCAATAAGTATGGCTAGTCCTATTACAGTCCATATACTAATGCTGGACCACGAAGCTCCAATGAGGGCGAAAATCAATAGGAATAATAAGGATATCCAAACGGGAGATGTGAACGCGGCTATTCCAAGTCCAAGAGCCCAGTTAGCCAATTTTACATCTGTTGTTTTTTTGTTGTGAATTGGTTCTGAATAGCTGTTTCTGTAATACTCCTCTTGCTGCTTTTGCTCGGTGGGAACAATGGTGTCTGCAATTAGCTTAGCTCGAATTAATTTTTTTAACGGAAGAATTAATTCAGGTTCTTCTGCAGAATTAGCGGAGAGCACAACTTCCGAATGAACATTCGGTGTGTGTTGATCGGGAATTGTTTCGATTGGTTTTTCTTCAGGGGTAATGTTTTTTGAAAGTTGACTTTGCTCGATGGCATCTGAGCGACGGTGCTTCCAAGAGATGTGATATCCATCTTGATGAACGCGCTTCTCAACGCTGCAAGAAGTAAAGGTTGCCGATAGAATGGCGATGACTATAATGCTCAAAAATAATTTCTTCATAGACTAGTGTTTAATGCAATCGTTGTATACGTTTTTGTAAGATTTGGCAACGTACAAACTGTTGCGAATTGCTTCGTTGGTCATGAGTTCCTCGTGTAGTTTCGGAAGATGGTAACAAGGTACTCCGGGATACAGATGATGTTCATTGTGAAGTGAGATGTTTTTTGGAGCAAAGAATAGGCGAACAAACCAGTTGTGCGTTGTTGTTCTTGTTTGCATAGAATGGTCATACCCTTCGATACTCGAATGCTCCGCTATGCGTCGCAAGCGATTCGCTACTTGTGTCCAAGTAGCAAAAGGAATGATCCAATACAAGAGTAACCACATGCCGTGATTGAAATAAATGAAGCTCGAAAAAACAAGGATGTAAAACGAAATTCGTGCGAGCGTATACCCAAGTGGCGTCGGCTCTTTTTTTCGCTTCACGTGTTTACCTGACATCACCTTCAGTGTTTCGAAAACACCAATTCCGGTAAACTGAATGAAAATAATCTTGAAGAATTTTTTCGCAGACATCGGAAACTTCCAATTTTCATCGTGCTTCGCAATGAAGTCCGGATCTTCGTCGGTGTTCAAATAACGGTGATGCGCCAAGTGCTTAATGCGATAAGAGCGCATAGAAATAAACAAAGGCCAAGCACAAAAAACTTCAGCAAGGACATCGTTCAATGTTGTGTTTCGAGAAATAAGATTGTGCACCGATTCGTGCATAATGAGTCCCAAGGCTAGATAACGCGCGCCAAGGAAGAAAACGAAGACAATGTACAACGGCCAAGAGAAAAAAATCTCACACAAGACCCCCGATCCCACAATAGCCGCCCATTCAACAAGAATAGATAAAATGCCGCGCCAGGTGCTAACGTTGTGCCAAGACTTTAATTTGTCCTTGGGAAGCAATACGCGAATTTCGTTTGGCCTTTTTAGGGTATGTATCATTTTTCGCACTGAATTTTGTCTATTTTAGATCAATCAAAAATAGCGATAACTAATGCATTTGTTGTCTTTAAGTAAGAATATTGCGATTGAGGAGTATG
>JBIKRF010000083.1:0-10251 GCA_044349305.1 Flavobacteriales bacterium | reverse complement strand
ATGTGCTGCAAAAGCGGGTCGGCTTGTGGGTGGCTTTGCAGCTCTTTTTATTTTGCGAAGGGATAGCCAAACGGCTGTGCCGAAAATTGCATTGTCGGTCGGTTTATGTCTGTCGGTTAATGGTCGCGCTGTCGGGTTTTAGGGTTGCTGATAACTTACTTATACACGCTATAAACCTACCCAATACATGTCATTATAGCAAGATAGGCGCAGGTTTGCTGCGGTTAGCTAAAGATAATTAAAAAGGGAAAGAGCCGAAATAAATTATTCAAAACAATTCTCCCCCTCTCTTTACCTGTCTTAACTTCTCTTACGTGGGGTCGAAAGATATTTCGACCCGATTGATCTTCCCCTCTCTTACCTTTTCTTATCCTATCTTATCTTTTTTATAAAATGAAGCGCTTCGAAAATAAAATGCCGTCGGTGTTTGCGTTGGAGGTGTTGACAAAATTTAAAAACCCACAACCGCCCTACTTTTTGGGCAGGTCCGGTTATGGGCTGGTTTTATATAAATTATAAATTAATTTATTCAGAGTTTAATAATATTCTGATAGGTCAATGGTAGTTCCTTCCAATTCTCTATAAATCTTCGTAATAACTCTCCTAGTTCTTCCATCATAAACTACATCACCTACCTCACCTGTAAATGAAACTGTAGAATGCTCGCTAACACCGCTGCAACAAGCACCATTGCCTGGTGACGAACCAATGCCAATTTCAACAAACACCCCTTTTGAGCCAGTGCCCTTAATCCTGAAGCTAACTCTATCTGCTTTTTCATTCCCATCATTTAACCGTTTATCTTCAATAAATGAAAATGAAATTAGAGATATTAAGAGAATAGCAATAAATAAAATATATTTTTTCATTTGATTTTTATTTACAAATTTAATCCTACTCTTATGGCTTTTCGGATTACTCCCCGTTTATTTGAGTGGGTTCTTGGCTCCACTTTTAATACTTCAATTCTGTCACTTCAGGTGGTCAGCCTGAATTGAACCAATATGTTTTTTTTTACATAAAAACTTGTCCATAACGTTTTGCAGCTTGGCGAAGTGGCGGATTTTGAAGCACTGACTTTCATTTTAGCACTAAACCCGCCATTTTGCCAAAATGCTGTTAGCAGTTCGGCTTTTTATAATTTATTTTTTAGCAATTATAGTGAAATGCGGGTACCAAAACATTCTTTTAGAGGATTTTTTTATGATTTCAAATCCAATTGTAGTAAACAAATTTAATGTGGTTTTTAAACTCATTTCGTTCCCAATTTCACTTGCCAGTAGTAAATCATGAAATTTATTGGCATATACCAATGGTGAATCTGCATTGATGTCCTTATAAATTAAAGTGCTTCCTGGTTTCATTTTTTGATATAATTGCTTAAAAAAATCAATTTGAAGCTTTTTGGGAACATGATGACCAACGTCTATCATGGTAACTATTTCGTAATCTGCAATGTTCTTTGGAATGTCGTCTCCACTAAATTTTTCAAAAGATATTTCAATGTTTGTGAAGTAGGGTTTTAGCAATGAATTGGCATTTTTAACCAATTCATCTGATATTTCTATTCCTTTTATTTTAACAGGCGAACAGTATTCTGCAATTAACAAAGCAAATTGACCTGATCCACATCCAATATCAAATACAGATTTATTTTTTGGGATTTCGTTTAATAATTCATTAAATGGACAAATGTAGGGTCGATAAACTATTTTTAGTTTATCTAAAAACTTTGCATTTGGGTTTTGATTTTTAAAAAGTCAACTAATGTTTTTTGATTAATCATGTTTTAAAGTTTAAACTTTTGCTGTTTTCATTTTTAAGATGGTTGCCAACAGTTGGCAATATGAAACGGTTGGGTTTTAAGCTGCATCTGTTTCCACCTATAAAAAAGTTGATGCTAGAACCGAACCTTAGCAAAACAGGAAGATAGGCGCAGGTTTGTTGCAGTTAGCTAAAGGTAATAATTTTATTTACAAAAAGACATTCTTCCCTCTATCAACTTCTTTTCATTCCTATTAATCGTCAAAGACATTCGCGAAGCATTCGCCCGAAGGGCATTCGTCTGAAAGACATTTTCCCCTCTCTTAACCTCTCTTCCCTTCTCTTACTTAGGATCGAAAAATATTTCGACTCGATTACTTGTCACGATAGCCCCAATTAATAACCTAAAGGTTCTCTGCATGTATGTCGGACTCTTAAAACCCTGATTTCTTTCTTGACATTTTCAATTTGATATGTAACTCTGTATATAAAACTACAGATGATTTTACCATTTAGATAATGCCTTAATAGCGTCTTTATGAGAAACAAAATTTCCATTTTCAACACGTGCTACTGCCTCATCTAATTCCTTATTGTATTGTTTGCGAGATATACGTTTGGTATCACTGTCAACATCCAGGAAACTTTTAATCATTTCCAACACTAGAGCTTGTTGTCTGGCTGATAAAAGTGGCAGATAATTATCAACTTGTTTCTTTATTGCTGCTGTTGTCATTGTGATATATTGAAGTAACCAAATTTAGGAATAAACACTTAAATCTCAACTTTCAGCTTAGGGAGATCTCTCAAACCTCAAAGAAACTGTCTGTTCAAAGATGTCATTCGCTGCGGAACTTCGCATAACAATCCACTTGCGGAGAAGATGCAAAATCCTGTTGCGGTTAACTAAAGGTAATTAAAAGGAAAGCTGAGAAACTAATCATTTCAAACAATTCTTCCCCTCTCTTAACCTCTCTTCCCTTCTCTTACTTAGGATCGAAAAATATTTCGACTCGATGAGACCTATTCAACAATAATTTTTCTCACCTCAATTGTTCCGTCTTCCAAATAAATTCGAACAGAATAAAGTCCTGGCGAGTAAGAACTCACATCTAAACTTGTGTTTGCTGTTCTCATACTAGCATCGCTATGCACAAGACTTCCAACAACATTGAATAATTCAATTTTAGAAATAGAACTTCGTGTAGTTTGAATGGTAATCTTTTCTCTAGCCGGATTCGGAAACACATGAACACCAAGCAACTCTTCATTCACTTCTTCAACACGTACCAACTGATTGCAATCGGTTGTTTGAAGGTATTGGTCGTAATACTGCTGCACTGCGTCGGAATACTGTTTCATTTTATAAACGGCATTCACAGATTGGCTGCCGCCGGTTAAGGTATCTGAGCCCACAACCCTTGCAAACGAGAGACATACCGGCTCATTTGGCAAAAGCTCACCTACTTGGAAAGATGCAACCATTCGACGATCATAGGGGTAGTTTTGGTTATTAGCCTCATTCCATACATCGCTCACACCGACTTCACCTGAATACATAAACGTGGTAAGCTCCTGTGTAAAAATGTTTATTGCAAAAATGCCATCCATGTCTAAGCCACTCATGTAATTATAGTGGTTATCGTTTGTAATTGGAGCTTGTTCGGTACCTTCTAATGTCATAAAATACATTGCTGCGTTTATGGGCACATTCAATCCAACCAAACCACAAGCCGGAACCTCATATCCATATCCGGGGTAGGCTGAAGAAGATTCGTCGAAATCATCTCCATTGTATCCAAAAACCATATTTCTTTGAACATCAGAACCAACATAATTATCGAGAGGATTGCCTAAGACGTACTCCTCAATAAATCCGAATAAAGCATTCTGTAACGGTTCTGTATCTCTCAGAATAAGTCTATAATCTGTAAATAAAGTATGAGCTAACGCTTCGTTATTTGAATTCTTGAACAAATAATTCATTACACCTATTTCAACGTTTGATTTATTCCGAGCCGTTTCAATCGGCTGATATTGACTCGTAATTTCTCTTCCATCTGAAACGATATAAAAAGAGGCCTCATCTCCTTTGATTTCCGGAGCATCTCCAAACTGAGGTTCATAAATATTGTTTCCGTTTACATCATGAAATGGAGCTAATACTTGCGGCTCTCCATTCAGAGCATCTCCATTTCCCGGCCACTCCAATAGATCGTAGGGTGCCGAGTAATTTGCCTCATACCAATGATTATTGTGGTAATCAATTTCCGCTTGAGTCACTTGCCAAATCCGATGATATTTTTTCAGGAATTCGTTTCCGTATTCATTCGCCACAGGACCGGCGTATGAGCTATTCAAACCAGACGCAGTCTGTCCTCCATAACCCGTAACGGTCATATCACTTTTAATCCCGAATACTTCAACAACAGATGAAGAAGTCAGCAATTTATTCTTGTAAAAAAGTCCAGTTTCAAAATTATCTGAGTGGTAAGCGTTTGATTGAGAATCATAAAAACCAAAGGATGGTGTATCAAACTTGTACAAATTCTCATTTTGTATTGCTTGTCCTTTCAACCCTTTCTCTACAACACTCAGACCTCCTGATGGGCCATCCGCGTCGCGCATGCATGCCGACCAATCCTTATTTTCAAATTGAATTATATTTTGCACTTTTCCAAATAGACATACTTGATCTTGTAAGGCAAAAGACTCAATCGTGTTGAAATAATCTGGGTTCGCTCTGTATTGACTTGAGAAGTTGCCTACATAACCAGACGAGGTTCTAAACACCTGAACTAATTTTTTCTTGTCGAACTTACTCCAATCTAAAGAAAGGTCATCTATCACCCAGTTTCCGTTGTTGTCTAGGCGATATAAAAAATCATTACAATTTCCAGAAACATAAAGGCTCCCATTCAAGAGACTAAACCCATTCAATACATTACAAGGCAGAACAATGTCAACAATACTACCATTCGTGTCCATTGAATATAATCCAGTATTGTAATATTTAAAGAAGTATAATTTACCACCAAAAACCTCTGCATCTGAGACACCAAATATCCCCGTATTGGTGAATTCACCATTCGAAAATTCCAAAACATTGTCGGAACTACTTCCAAAAAGATACAATTTCTGATTGAAGAATTTCGCAAATTGGAAGCTGTTATAACCAGGATCAGAATAACTGTAATAACTCCAAGAACCGTTGCTCAGTATTCCGACTGCAGCATAGCTAGTCATCATCACTGAAGATACAATTCTCCCTACAGCGAAAAGTTGATTCCCATTACTAACCAAATCATATACATCGAAGTGAGAATCGTTGTCAATGATATTTGCGTCGTAAAGAACATTATTCTTATAAACGGCAATACTCTTACGATTCGGATTTTCAGAGGTTCTTACAGCCAAGTACATAGAGTCTTGAAACACCTCTATGTCGTAGCAAGAAAAATCATCAAACGTATCGTTCAATATGTATTGCTGATTGTTTGCGACGAATGGTACGAGGCGCTGGGCGTTCACTGTCTGAAAAATTAAAACGAGCAAACCGAAGAGTAGAAGTCTTTTCATGTTGAGGATTTTCAACAAAGAACATCAATCTATCCTTGCCGTTTTTTTCAAGATTCTTGATTTATTTCCATTCAACGAGAATGAACTAGAATGAGAATGACAAACAGAATGAGAAGGAGAATTTCGTCAAAGACATTCGCGAAGCATTCGCCCGAAGGGCATTCGTCTGAAAGACATTATTCCCCTCGCTTAACTTTTCTTAACTTCTCTTAACCTTTCTTCTCTGCGTGACTTCAGACACCAAAACACAAAAACAGATTCACCACCTTCGCGAAAACAATCGGATATGAATGCTGAATTTTGGAATGCACGATACAATGAAGAGGGGTTTGCATATGGACAAACACCCAACGAATTTTTCAAAGAACAAATTGATAAACTTCCAGTTGGAAAAATTCTATTTCCTGGCGAAGGGGAAGGTCGCAACGCCGCGTATGCTGCAGCATTGGGATGGGAGGTTGAGGCCTTCGACATAAGTGACGTTGGAAAACAGAAAGCCATTAATCTAGCCGCTTCCTTCAACGCGAAAATCAATTATGAGATTTGTAATGTTGCCGACGCAAACTTTGAAGACAACACCTTCGATGCCATTGTACTCATCTATTCGCATCTTCCCGAAACACTTCGCATTGAATTACACGGAAAAATAAAAAACTGGCTTAAACCCGACGGTGTAGTTATTCTAGAAGCATACAATCCACTTCAACTCAACAACAACTCCGGCGGACCACGAGACATTCAAATGCTCTATTCCATTGAAACACTTATGAGCGACTTCCACGGAATTCACTTTGAAATTTTAGAAGAAAAACAAGTCGAACTCAACGAAGGAAAATACCACATTGGCATTGCAGATGTTGTGCGGTTTGTTGGAAGAAAGTGATAGAATGAGAATGAATTTTCTTCCCCTCTCTTACCATTACTTAACTTCTCTTACCTAGGGTCGAAAGATATTTCGACCCGATTTATCTTACCTTTTCTTCACCCCTCTAAGCATCTCTCTTTTCCCCGGCGGCCCCGCCAACCGTTCCACCACAAACCCCGCCGCTTGAAGATTGCGACGCACTTGGCCTTTTGCGCAATACGTGACGAAGATTCCGTCTTCATTCAACAAATTGAAACATTGTTGCATGCGTTCCAACGTCCATAAGCCAGGCTCTACGCGAGGTCCGAAGGCATCGTAATAAATGATGTCGAATTTTTCTTCCGACTGAAATTCTTCCAACCCCACTTCCATTCTTGCAAATGAAAATTGTTCGTGAATCGAGATCCACTCGTTCGGCTCTGACAAATGAAATTTCATTTCCAATTGATCCGATTTATTCACCGCAAGTTCTTCTATGATTTCCTTCGATAACGGATAAGGCTCGAGCGCGCAATAGGAGACATTTCCCTTGGCATGATGAAGCGTTAACGATGCATTCAATCCCGTTCCCAATCCAACTTCCAAGATGCGCAACGATTTCCCTTCACACACAAACAATCCGTTTTCAATAAACACGTGCATCGATTCTTGCACCGCGCCGTGCGTGCTGTGATAAGTCTCTTCCACTTCCGGAATAAACAACGTGAACGAGCCGTCTGCCGTTTGCAACAGTTCTCGCGTGCGCGATTTGTTCACCGCCGTTTTGTTTAAACTATTTTCTTGATACATTCACCACGGGTTATTACAAGTCTATTTTTGAAATACAAATTATTGCAATGGCAAAGAAAACAAAAGCACCGGCTACAAAAAAACCGAAGAGCATCTTGAATGCGAAAAGTCACGAGTTCCTTGAGAAGTACATTAACAACATTGCTCCGACAGGTTTCGAAACACCTGGACAGCAAATGTGGTTAGACTACATTCGCCCGTACATCGACACCCACATTGTAGACACCTACGGTACTGTAGTTGGAGTAATTAATCCAGATGCAAAATACAAAGTTGTAGTTGAAGCACACGCCGATGAAATCGCGTGGTTCGTGCATTACATTACTCCAGACGGATTTATATACCTACGTCGCAACGGCGGAAGCGATCACATGATTGCACCTTCAATGCGTGTAAATATTCAAACCGCGAAAGGTTTGGTGAAAGGCGTATTCGGATGGCCCGCCATTCACGTGCGTCAAGAGAAAGAAGAAACGCCTTCCATGAAAAACATTTTCTTGGATGTGGGTGCAAGATCAAAAGACGAAGTAGAAGCCATGGGTATTCACGTGGGTTGCGTTGCAACCTTTGAAGATGAATTCATGGTGTTGAATGATCGCTACTACTTAGGTCGTGCACTTGACAACCGCATTGGCGGATTCATGATTGCTGAAGTAGCGCGCATGCTGAAAGAGAAAAAAGACAAGCTTCCATTCGGTGTGTACTTCACGAATTCGGTTCAAGAAGAAATTGGATTGCGTGGTGCTGAAATGATTGCACATCGCATTAACCCAGATGTTGCCATTGTAACAGACGTTTGTCACGACACTCAAACTCCAATGATGAGCAAGATCATGAGCGGAGATTTAGCCTGCGGAAGAGGCCCTGTATTGAGCTACGGACCTGCAGTTCAAAACAACTTGTTGAAGCACATTGTTACTACCGCTGAAAAGAATAAGATCGACATTCAGCGTGCTGCTGTTTATCGCGCAACGGGAACAGACACCGATGCCTTCGCTTACAGCAATGCTGGTGTTGCGAGCGCGCTCATTTCACTTCCTTTGAGATATATGCACACAACGGTTGAGATGGTTGCTAAAGACGACGTTGAAGCCGTGATTCAATTGATCTATCATTCGTTGAAAGGAATTAAGAACAATCAAGATTGGAGATACATTAAATAAATTTAATATCTAATAACATGAAAAAACATCTAACCCTCTTTTCTCTGTTTTTTGTTGCATTGTGCATAAACGCCCAAGTCATTCCGAATGGCGATTTTGAAAACTGGACCAATGGAAATCCCGATTCATGGGCAACTTACAATGATTTAGCCCCTTTGTTGGGAATTTTTTCAGCACCTGTAACTCAGGAGACTCCAGCACCTAGTGGAAACTCCTACTTGAAAGCAGTTTCGCGTTACAGCCCAGTCTCAGCGTTTAACTTTCCTGGTTTAGCAATTTTAGGAAACCTCGATCCATTCACTGGCGCAGGATCTATGGGAGTTCCATTTACACAAACACCTACTCTATTTTCAGGTGCATACAAACATGAAATGGTAGCAAGCACCGACTCCATGCTAATCGTTTGTCAGCTTACAAAATGGGATGCTGTAAACAACACTCAAATTACAGTGGGTACCGCCTTCGTTTTCAACTTCTTTACCTCAGTAACGAATTGGACAAATTTCTCCACTCCAATTATTTACCAAACAACGGATACTCCAGATTCACTTAGTGTAACTGTTGTATCCATTGGAGAAGATGGCGCTGCGGTTAGTGTTGACAACCTCGGGTTCAATACAAACGGAATTGGTGTGAATGAAATGCAAACTACTGAAAATTCAGTTACTCTTTTCCCCAATCCAGCTGTTGATCAAACGGTCTTGAATCTTGTCGGAGTTCAAGAGCACTTGGCTCAAGGTGTGAAAATTGAAATCATTGATCTTACCGGACGCGTTGTTGAAACACATTCATCTGTGCGAAACCAACTCTTTCAACTCAACACTTCGAATCTCGACTCTGGTAAATACCTTATTCGAATTTCAAATTCAAAAATCTCAATTTGCAAGTCATTGATCAAACAATAAGAAATTCTATTTAATTAAAAAGGCGGTGAAATTCACCGCCTTTTTTCTTTGAAAAATTAATTGAAAGACTTAAGCGCTCTTCGCTGCAATAGCGTCCTTCACTTTGCCTTCGATTTCTTCCATTAATTCTGGATTGTCGTCTAGCAATTGTTTTACCGCATCGCGTCCTTGTCCCAATTTGGTCTCACCATAAGAGAACCAAGAACCTGCTTTTTTCACAATGGCCAAATCAACACCCATGTCAATCAACTCACCCACACGGCTAATACCTTGACCGTAGATAATATCGAATTCTGCCGTTCTGAATGGTGGAGCAACTTTGTTCTTTACCACTTTCACTTTGGTGTGATTACCAATTACATTCTCTCCATCTTTCAACTGTGTTGAGCGACGAATATCGATACGAATGGAAGCGTAGAATTTAAGTGCATTACCACCTGTTGTGGTTTCTGGGTTACCGAACATGACACCAATCTTTTCACGCAATTGGTTAATGAAGATGCAGCAACATCCTGTCTTGCTAATGGTACCTGTAAGCTTACGCAATGCCTTCGACATTAAACGCGCTTGCACACCAACGTTAGAATCGCCCATCTCTCCTTCAATCTCTGAACGTGGAGTCAATGCAGCCACAGAGTCAATAACAATCAAGTCAATGGCACCTGAGCGAATCAGATTATCGGCAATCTCTAAACCTTGCTCACCGTTGTCTGGTTGCGAGATCAAGAGGTTTTCGGTATCTACGCCCAATGCTTCAGCATAGAACTTATCGAACGCGTGTTCCGCATCGATGATAGCAGCAATACCGCCCATCTTCTGACACTCTGCAATCGCGTGAATGGCTAAGGTTGTTTTACCCGAAGATTCCGGACCGTAGATTTCTACGATTCTTCCTTTCGGAAACCCGCCTATACCCAATGCAAGGTCTAGTCCCAACGATCCGCTTGGAATGAATTCCATAGCTTCAACAGCGGTATCTCCTAATTTCATTACAGCGCCCTTTCCGTAAGTCTTTTCTAACTTATCCATGGTCAATTGGAGGGCCTTCAATTTTTCTTTATTTACTTCTGACATGTTGCTTTAATTTTTAAATGTTTGACAAATTTGTTGTGTGATCTTGTAATGTATTTACGACTTGTTATTTTTTTTCGGATAGAGGTCACGTATGATAAAAAACACCAACAGG
>JBIKRF010000082.1:0-10310 GCA_044349305.1 Flavobacteriales bacterium | reverse complement strand
AAACATTTCCAGAGAAAACAAAAACACTCGCCTTTTTCCACTCCACAGCAGACGCAGATAGCGAATTGAAAAAACAAGACCGCCTTCGTGCTATTGAAGCCGCTGAAAAACACAAAGCACTTTACGCGGCTAATCTTATAGACGGTCTCTTTCATAACGCAGATGCCCACCGAATTGCCATTAACGAGCAACTCGAAAAAATTGAAGGCATGTCGGCTGAAAGCACGGTGCAAAGCCTGCGCGCTATGCGTGAACGAGAGACATGCATTCCATTTCTCCAATCAGCAGATTTTCCAATATATTATTTCGCAGGGGCGAACGATAAAGTGCTTTCATTGGAAAAAATGCAGGCCGAATGGACCCTTCTTCCTTCAGCAAAAATTACCATTGTGCCTGAAATCGGACACATGGGACACATCGAGAATATTCCTGCCGCGAAAAAATTTATTGAAGAAGTACTTTCCGAGTTTGTTTCGTAAATTCACTACAAACTAACTTCTCAATTTTGCACCATGTGTGGACGTTACGCCGTAGTTTCTAAAATTGAAGAAATTCAAAAAGCCTTTCGCGCTGAAATAGGCAAGGGAGTTGTGTTTAAACCCCAAGCCAATATCGGCGCTGGAAAGCAAGGGCTTATTATTACCCAAGAAAACAAATCTGAAATTCGAAATTCAACCTTCGGATTTACACCTGCATGGGCAGATAAGCCGAAGTACGTTTTGAACGCGCGAGCCGAAGGCGATCACAACAAAGACAATTCTTTCTTTTTTTCCGGTTCGAAGGGCATTCTCGAAAAACCGTTCTTCCGAATTCCCATTCGAAGAAAGCGATGCTTGGTAATTGCCGATGCGTTTTATGAAGGCCCTGAAAGAGGTGGATTGTCTCATCCGCATTGCGTCTTCCTTTCAACCGGAAGAATGCCTTTTGCATTTGCTGGCGTTTACGATGAATGGAGAAACCCTTCAACACAAGAAACATTGCACTCATACGCAATAGTCACAACAGCGGCACCTCCAGGTGTGCTTCAACAAATTGGCCATCCACGTTGTCCACTTATTCTCTCCAAACAACAAGAAGAATTGTGGCTCGATCCGCATGCGCATCTTGCCGAAATCACTTCAATTCTTAAGCCTGTCGTTGATCTTGAACTCAACGCTTATCCGGTAAGCACAGATATTAAAAGCATACAAGCCGAAGGAAGTGATTTGCTGAAGCCCACAGGCGATGCACTCCTTCCGGAAACATCCTTCATCCTTCATCAACACATTGAGTTGTTTGGAATGGGTGAATCCCGCGCGAAAAAAAGAAGAGATAACGAAGGTCCTACCCTTTTCGATTAACCGTGCTTAACTCACATTCGTATTACAGTTTACGCTATGGAATTCTTACCGTAGAAAATGTTATTGAATTCGCTGTGCAAAACGAATCGGAGGTTGTTGCACTGACGGAAATAAATTCGACCACAACGCTTCACGATTTTCTTCGACTTTCGAAAAAGAATAACATTCGACCACTCTGGGGAATTGATTTCCGGAACGGTGCAAAACAATTGTTCGTCGCCTATGCTCGGAACACTGCGGGAGTAAATGAACTTGCTACGTTCCTTTCGGAACATCTTCATGAGAAAAAAGATTTCGAAACACGCGCCCCACAATGGAAACATTGCGTGACGATTTATCCGTTTGAAAATTTCAAAAAGAATTCATTCGATTTGAATGAAGAAGAATACCTCGGTGTGACTTCCTCCGATCTTCCCATCTTCGAACGAAGCGATTGGAAATCGCAACGCGAAAAAGCACTCGCCTTTCAGACTTCAACTTTTCAATCGCAGCGACACTTCAACATGCATCAATTGTTGCGATGCATAGAGAACAATATACTTCTGAGCAGACTTCAACCTACAGATCAAGGAAAGCGGAAAGATGTTTTTCTTTCGGAAAAAGAACTTCAATCGGAATTCGAAGGAGCACCCGATTTACTTGACAAATCAAGGGCTTTCGCACAACAATGGTCTTGGAACGAAGAGGTGAATCACGCTGTTTCTAAAAATCAAAGCACATTTACGGGTAGCCTCGAAGAAGATATGAGTCTGCTTCGTCAGCTCACACAAGAAGGTCTCGCCTATCGCTACGGAAACGAACCGAACAATCATTCGGTTATTCAAGAACGTATTCAAAAAGAACTCGAAATTATTGAACAGAAAAATTTCGTTTCATACTTTTTAATAAACTGGGACATTACGCAATTCGCAAGAGATCGCGGATACTACTACGTAGGACGTGGAAGCGGTGCGAACAGCGTCATTGCATACCTGCTTCGCATTACAGATGTAGATCCGATTGAACTGGATTTGTATTTCGAACGGTTCATTAATTTATACCGACAAAACCCTCCGGATTTCGACATTGATTTTTCATGGACAGACCGAGAAGAAATTACGGAATACATTTTCGAACGCTATCAGAATGTTGCGCTGCTTGGCGCTTACAACACGTTTCAATACAAAGCCGTGGTTCGTGAATTGGGAAAAGTATTCGGACTTCCAATTGAAGAAATTGAATTGTTAAGCAGTGGGAAGTTCAATCCGAATGCGCTCGACAAGAACCAGCAGAACGTCATGCGTTATGCATCGTACCTACAAGACTTTCCGAATAGCTTAAGTATTCATTCGTGTGGAATATTAATTTCGAATGAACCTATTCACAATTACACCGCAACTTTTCTTCCACCCAAAGGACACCCGACGGTTATGTTCGACATGGTTGTGGCGGAAGATATTGGGCTTCACAAATTCGACATTCTTTCACAACGCGGTTTAGCGAAAATCAAAGAAGCGGTTCAGTTAGTGAAAGAAAGATATCCGCTTCGCGAAATCGATTTGCATCAAGTTGCGCCGCTCAAGCAAGACGAGCGCATCAAAGATTTGCTTCGCAACGCAAAAGCCATCGGATGCTTCTATGTTGAATCTCCCGCTATGCGCATGCTGCTCACGAAACTTCAAGTAGACGATTACTTGGGATTGGTCGCAGCAAGTTCGGTCATTCGTCCGGGTGTGAGCAGCAGCGGCATGATGAAAGAATTCATTCATCGTCATCGCGATCCGAAAGCCCGCGAAAGAGCGCATCCGCAGCTCCTCGCAATAATGCCCGAGACCTACGGCGTCATGGTTTATCAGGAAGACGTGATTAAAGTTGGTCACTACTTCGGCGGGCTCACCTTGGCTGAAGCCGATGTGTTGCGCAGAGGAATGAGTGGAAAGTTTCGTGGAAGAGAAGAGTTCGAACGAACCAAAGAATCGTTTTTTGAAAAAGCAATTTCAAAAGGAAATGTATTCAGCGACGTTGCGGAAATTTGGAGACAGGTGGAAAGCTTTGCCGGATATGCTTTTGCGAAAGGACACAGCGCGAGTTATGCCGTTGAAAGTTATCAGAGCTTGTTTCTGAAGGCCTACTACCCCATAGAATACATGACCGCAACGCTCAATCATTTCGGTGGATTTTACGACACCGAAATATATGTGCTCGAAGCCATGAAGCACGGCGCTAAAATTTCCGCGCCATGCATTTGGGAAAGCGATGCAACTTGTGTCTTGCATGGCAAAGAAATTATTCTTGGCTTTGGTTTGGTAAAAAGTTTAGAAGCAAACACCATTGCGCGCATTCTTAAACTTCGTCAATCTGAGGGAATCCGGAGCATTGCGCAACTTATGGATCAAGCGCATGTGTCTGTTGAACAAATGAGCTTACTCATTCGCATTGGTGCTTGTCGGAAATTCAAAAAACCCAAAAAAGATTTGTTGTGGGAAACGCACTTTCACGGCAATCCAGATAAATCGGAGATGGGACCATCGCTCTTCGAAGAGCCCGAAAAAAATTTAACCCTTCCCAAGTTTCAAGACGATTGGTTGGAAAGTGCTTTCGACGAAATGGAGCTCATTGGTTTTCCATTGTGTTCGCCTTTCGATTTGGCGTCTGAAGAACTAGCCATTACTGAAGTAGCAGCGCAGCTTCCCTTCCACCTAAACAAAAAAATTTCTGCGGTAGGTTATCTTGTGAATGTGAAGAAGACGCGAACGAATAAAGGAGAACTCATGGGGTTCGGAACTTTCTTAGACAAGGAGCTGCAGTTCTTCGACACCGTGCACTTCCCGAACAATTCTTCTTTCGGAAACTTCAGAGGACGCGGTATTTACAAGATCACAGGAACCGTGTTGGAAGAGTTCGGTGCCTATTCCATTGAGTGCACAGAACTCGAGAAAATCCCTTACAAAAAAGATCCGCGTTACATTTAAACACGTTCTATCAACCAGGCCTTCTGAATAACTCCAATTCGAATCGAAAAAAAAGTCGGGCAATTCTTTTCAAATTTGAGCGTTACAATAAACACACAGATTCGAAAAATTATGGAGTCAGCTATTTTATTTCTTCAAGCACCTGTTGCTGCAAGT
The DNA here is from genome assembly GCA_044349305.1 of Flavobacteriales bacterium. GTDB lineage: Bacteria > Bacteroidota > Bacteroidia > Flavobacteriales_D > Sanyastnellaceae > CAIZGX01. Next base: position 5,863 of record JBIKRF010000082.1, on the reverse strand, counting down.
TCTGAAAAACTATCAATCACAGATTTAGTTCTTAAAGGTTGGTACATCTACATTCCGCTTTTAATCATGAGCGTGATCACCATTTACATCTTCGTCGAAAGATGGCTAACTGTTGCGAAAGCAAATAAGGAAGAGTCGAACTTCATGACGAACATTAAGCAATATATCAATCAAGGGAAATTGGATGCTGCAAAAAATCTTTGCGTAACAACCAACACTCCTGTAGCACGCATGATTGGAAAAGGAATTGCCCGCATAGGCAAACCGCTTGAAGACATTAAGAGCGCAGTTGAGAATTCTGGAAAATTAGAAATTTCTAATTTGGAAAAGAACACTTCCATCTTAGCCATCATCGCTTCTATTGCGCCTATGTTCGGGTTCTTAGGAACAGTTATCGGAGTAATTACCATCTTCCACGACATATCGAATGTGGGTAAAATTGAAATCGGAGTAGTTTCTCAAGGTCTTTACATTAAAATGATTTCCTCTGCTGCAGGATTGGTTGTGGGTATGTTGGCTTACGTTGCATACAACACCTTGGTAACGCGCATTGGAAGATTGGTAAACACCATGGAATCTCACGCTGTAGAGTTTGTAGACATTCTCGACGAACCCATGAACTAATAGGAGGCACCATGAACTTCGGAAGAAAACACAAAGTACACATTGAGTCTGGCATGTCCACACTCTCTGATATCATCTTCATGCTGCTTATCTTTTTCATTATTGCCAGTGCCGGTGCTGTGCAAGAATTGTCTGCACAAATCGACAAGCCTCAAGCAGGCAACGGAAAAGAAAATCCAGCAGGATTATCTATCACAATTACAAAAGACATGGCTTATAGCTTGAACGGATCCCCATCTGAAAAAGCAGTCATCTTAACTCAGCTTCAAGAAAAACTGAACAGTTCAGATGACAAACGTGTGTTATTACGCGTAGACAAATCGGTTCCGACTGGAGAGACAATTGAAATATTTTCAGGTATTCAACAAATTGGAGGAACGCCGTTCATTGCAACTGAAAAAGCAAACTAATGACCGAAGAAAAGAAAAATAAAATTATTGGGGCTGCAACAAGCGGAGGAGTTCACTTGCTCATTCTCTTCTTAGTTTTTCTTTTACTTGCTTCGTCTCCTCCCATTGAAAAAGAAGAAGAACCTGGTGGTGGCGGTGGTGGAAATCCTGTTGGTGAGGGGCAAGGTGCAGCTGAGGGTGATGTCGGCGGAGCAATAGAACCGGTTGAAATTGCATTTGCTCCTATGCCTGAAACATATGTCGGTGCAGATATTTCAGCACCCACAATTTCTCAAAGTAAAACTCCCGAAGAGCATCAAAGCAAACCCACTACGGAAAGCACTCAAACTGCTCAAAACAATCCTAAACAGTCTGCACTGGACAACATGCTAAATCAACTCAACGGAAGTGGCGGTGATGGAAGTGATGCAAGCACTGGCGGAGGAAACGGAGGTTCAGGCGGAGGCTCAGGTGGAGGTGATGGCGGAGGCAACGGACCTGGATCAGGAAAATTCACAGGAAATGGATTTGGCAATGGAACAAGTTGGTCATTAAAAGGAAGAGGCAGTTTGTCTGGTCCTAGTACCAACAAAAAACCTACTGCCAACGGAGAAGTCGTTGTGAGCATTACAGTAGATAAAAACGGAAGAGTGACCAATGCAACAGTTGCGAAATCTAACATCACGACCGATGTTGCATTCAATCATGCGCTCGCCATTGAAGCTGCTAAAAAATGTTCGTTTACTTCTTCGAACAGCAGCATTCCTCAGAACGGAACCATTACGATTGTACTAGCCGTTAAATAATCTTGTGACTTACGACGAAGCCGTAGCATATCTTTTTTCGCAGCTGCCTATGTTTCATCGCATAGGCGCTGCTGCTTACAAACCCGACATTGGCAACATCTCTCAGCTTTGTGAAGCACTCGGAAATCCGCATTTGAAATTTCCAGTCGTGCACATCGCTGGCTCAAACGGAAAAGGATCCACCTCTCACCTCACGGCATCGGTTTTAATGGAAGCCGGGTACAAGGTTGGACTATTCACATCTCCTCATCTCAAAGACTACCGTGAACGCATTCGCGTGAACGGAAAAAAAATAGATCCTTCCTTCGTTGCGAACTTCGTTAAGCAATCGAAAGAATCATGGAAAAACATTGAGCCTTCGTTCTTCGAAATTACCACGGCACTTGCCTTTCACTACTTTGCAGAAGAAGAAGTAGACATCGCAGTCATTGAAGTAGGTATGGGTGGAAGACTTGACAGCACGAACATTGTTCAACCCGTCGTGACAGCCATTACATCCATTAGTCTGGATCATACCCAGTTTCTTGGAGATACGCTCGAATTAATTGCGAAAGAAAAAGCAGGTATCATCAAAGAGAACATTCCAATTGTTCTTGGTGAAATTCCATCAGGTGCGCGTCAAGAAATTATTGAAATAGCGAAACTAAAAAACGCACCGCTAACAATAAGCGCTTCTCTCCTTCCTCCAAAATCAGCGCTCGAAGGAAGCTATCAACTTTTCAATGAAAAAACTTCCTTCGGAATTCTACTTCAACTTCAAAAATTGAATTGGAATATTTCGAATGAAAATATTGCTGAAGGATTTCTTCGCGTGATTGAAAACACGCATCTAATGGGACGTTGGCAGGTCCTTGCAACCGAACCATTAACCGTCGCAGAAGTAGCGCACAACGAAGAAGGAATTAATTTTTTGGTTGAAAAAATACAAACACTTTCCTTCCATAAACTTCACATTGTAATTGGAATGGTGAACGACAAGGACCATTCACAAGTTCTCTCACTACTTCCAAAAGAAGCGGAATACTATTTCGTTCAAGCCGACATTCCTCGTGCTCTTTCGAAAGAGGAGCTTCAAACAAAAGCTTCAGATTTTATGTTGAAAGGAAATTGCTACCCGAATGTTCATTCGGGTTTAGACGCTGCGAAAGCAGCAAGTTCGAAAGAAGATTTAATTGTTGTCACAGGATCCATTTTCACGGTTGCTGAAATTCTTCCGGAAGAAGATTAATCTGCGATTGTCGATTGAATGTGCGCCAAACCCGCTCGCATAAGCGGTGTCTTTCCAAATACCGCTTGAAAAGTTTCTGCAGTCATTTCCTTCCATTCATTTTTCGAAAGATTCAAGCGTTCTGGCCCGGCAAAAAAACGCTGTTCATTGTGATGAATTGAAAAGCGATTCCACGGACAAACATCTTGGCAGACATCGCATCCGAACGCCCAACCATCGAGCTTTTCCTTCCACTCACTTGGAACATTCTCCTTCAATTCAATAGTGAAATACGAAATGCATTTACTTCCATCAACTATACGATCACCCACAATGGCACCGGTCGGACAAGCATCTATGCATGCGGTGCACGTTCCGCAGTGATCCGTAACAATTCCGTCTGCATCTAAATTCAAATCGAGAATTAATTCTGCTAAAAAGAAAAAAGAGCCTTTCTGTTTTGAAATCAAATTGCTGTTTTTTCCAACCCAACCCAATCCAGATTTTGCGGCCCACGCTTTCTCTAACACAGGAGCGCTATCAACGAAAACTCTTCCATTTACATCACCTATTCGCTCTCGGATATGCTCTACAAATTGAAACAATTTGTCTTTCACTACAACATGGTAATCCTCTCCCCAAGCGTATTTTGAAATCTTGGGAAGATGTGAAGATTGAACTTCTTTCGGATAGTAATTGAACATAAGTGACACTACGCTTTTTGCACCAGGAACAAGTATAGTTGGATCTAAGCGCTTATCGAAGTGACCTTCCATATACCGCATTTCGCCATGCATATTCTGCTTCAGCCATTGCTCTAGTCGAGGAGCTTCTTCCTCCAAAAATTCAGCTTTGGAAATACCGCAATGAGCAAATCCCAATTGACTTGCAATTTCCTTAACAATACGCGTATGTTCAGACGTCGCAGACACTAGAACAATTCGCCAGGATTATTTCTAATCTTCCCCAGATGCTTGTAAGTCAGATCTGTCAATTGTCTTCCACGAGGTGTGCGCGTTAGAAAACCTTCTTGAATCAAGAACGGTTCATACACCTCTTCAATGGTACCAGCATCTTCACCCACAGCTGTAGCTATTGTTGTAAGTCCAACAGGACCACCGTTGAACTTATTCATCATGGTCATCAAAATCTTGTTGTCCATTTCATCAAGTCCAAGTGTATCAACATTCAGCGCATTCAATGCCATTTGAGTGATGTTTATTTCAATGGTTCCATCGCCTTTAATCTGAGCAAAATCTCTAACACGACGAAGCAACGCATTCGCAATACGCGGCGTACCGCGACTTCTACGCGCTATTTCATAAGCCGCATCTGGTGTAATTGGAATTTTCAAAATAGCAGAGCTACGCTCTACAATGTCTGTTAATGTCTTCGAATCGTAATAAGAAAGTCTCGCGTTAATTCCGAAACGCGCGCGCAAAGGGGCGGTCAACAATCCACTTCGAGTGGTGGCTCCAACAAGTGTAAACGGATTCAAATTAATTTGAACCGAACGAGCATTCGGTCCAGTGTCAATCACTAAGTCAATGCAAAAATCTTCCATTGCACTGTAGAGATACTCTTCTACAACTGGACTTAATCTATGAATTTCATCAATGAACAATACATCGTTTGCTTCAAGATTAGTAAGTAATCCGGCAAGATCTGCAGGCTTATCCAAAACAGGACCCGATGTGGTTTTAATTCCCACGCCCATTTCCAGCGAGACAATGTAGGCCAAGGTGGTTTTACCCAAGCCAGGAGGGCCATGAAGCAACACGTGATCCAACGATTCTCCTCTTAACTTCGCAGCTTGAACAAAGATTTGTAGGTTCTCTAGAACTTGTCTTTGACCCGTAAAATCTTCAAAAGATTTGGGCCTCAGTACTCGCTCTAAATCCTTATCCGTTGTTCCCTCTGCCTCGTCTCTTATATCGAAATCTTCACTCATAACTTCTTACTTAGATTTCATTATTTCCCTATCCATTCATTCAAATGCAGCAATTCGGCCCACCCGTATGGATTTATACTCAACCGCACAACAAAGTTGGGTGAAGTTAAGCGCTGATCTATTGAATTGTTGTTTTTAAGCATAATTCTGTAACCAAAACCAGCTCCTATTTCAAACAAATTTGCTATGTCATAACTAAAACTCATAGCTGGCTCATACAGCAAAACATGTCCCTCATTAATTTTCATTCTATTACCATAGGCGTCTGTATATCGTAAAAAACTCTTCCCAAATCCCAGTTGAATCGGTAAGGTTCCTTTCCAATGTCCATTTTTATAAAAATCGAATTCTGCGTACGGTCCAAAATAATGCAGCTCGAATTCACATAAACGAGATATGCCTTCTATGTTTTTGTATGAATAAACGCCATTTGAAAGCCAATTGTAGCCCACGCCAAGCACCAACACTTTATTAAACTCGGCACCAACTTTTATTGCTTGCGTCTTGAAAGTTCGACCACCAATTAGAGTGCCCCAATTATCCCACTTAGCAGTAGCCTTAGGCATCTCGTCGAACACACCCTTTAAAGAATCTTTAAGATTTATGGGCTGTGCTTTCGTCAATTGCAAAAGCGAACAAAAAAGTATTACAAAAAAAATCCGCATCGTTCTAAGATACGGATTTTTAATTTTATTGAAGTCGTTCATTAATGAGCGTGCTCTCCAGGTTTCATTGGAACAACCTGAGGAACGAAATCTTCTTCGTGTTCAGGGTTCGAATAGTCGTAAGCCCAACGATGAACTTCAGGAAGCGCACCTGGCCAGTTTCCGTGAACGTGCTGAACTGGAGTAGTCCATTCCAACGTGTTCGACTGCCAAGGGTTTTG
>JBIKRF010000014.1:0-37058 GCA_044349305.1 Flavobacteriales bacterium | reverse complement strand
CTGAACACCAATTCAGGCACCATGCTCATGTATATACAAACGCGGTCGCCTTTCTTCACACCCAATTTGCGAAGCATTTCAGCGGCAATACAAACTTCGTTGTGAAGTTCAGTATAAGTAAATTTCCTGTGCTGAACCGAATGATCATTCGGTTCCCAAATGAGAGCTACTTGATTGCCTCGTTCAGCCAAATGTCTGTCGAGTAAATTTTCAGTAATGTTCAATTCACCACCGTCGAACCAACGGTTTTTGGCATCGGCAAAGGTTCCTGAAAGAACAGTGTCCCATTTCTTTTTCCAAGAAAAAGATTCCGCTATTTCACCCCAAAATTTATCCGGGTTGGCAATGCTTTCGGCGTATACCGATTTATATTCTTCAAACGATTCAATTCGTTTCATGGTTGTCTGTTTTGAAGTTACAAGTTACATCATTGCTTTTAACTTAACTTTGATTCATGAAGTCTCTTGCAAGAATTTTTCTCATCTTTTTATTGCAAAGCATTTGTGAAGCCATTATCGCCCAACCCAACCTTCCAACTGTAACATTGGCGCCGGTGTATTCTGCTCAGTTGCCAGCAGAACTTCTTGAAACCTCCGGTATCACTCGTTTTCAGCAAGGGCTTGTTACGCATAACGACAATTCAGATGAGCAGCTCTATGTGATAGACACTTTGAATGGAGCCATTCTTCAGACTTTTTCATTGAACGGAACTTCCAATATCGATTGGGAAGAAATTGCTCAAGACAGCTTATATCTGTATGTCGGAGATTTTGGAAACAATGCTGGAAACAGAACAGACCTGCATATTCTTCGAATTGAAAAATCATCTCTTCTTGAAGGTACTTCCGCAATAGATACTATTGCTTTTGCATACGAAGATCAAACAGACTTCACCCCTTCCAACCAAAACACAGCTTTCGATTGCGAGGCGTTTATAGGGGGAACAGACAGCTTGTTTCTCTTCACCAAAAATTGGAACGACCTATCAACCGTTTGCTACAGCTTGCCGAAAGTTCCAGGCAATTATATTGCGCAACGAAAAGATTCTTCTGCGGTAAACGGACTCATTACAGGAGCAACCTATCTTCCGAACAAAAGACTCATTATCCTTTCCGGATATTCTTCGTTGCTGCAGCCGTTCATGTATCTCTTGTTCGATTTTGAAGGAACCGATTTCTTCTCTTCCTTCCAACAAAAAATAAATCTATCTTTGAATTTTCACCAAATAGAAGGCGTATCAACCACCAACGGAATAGACGTCTACCTCACCAATGAGTACTTCAGTCAGAGCATCATTACCACCCAACAGAAATTGCACAAATTCGATTTGACACCGGTACTCGGAGATTACCTATCTGGAAATAACGTGTTCTCTGAATCTGCCGATATCCGAATTTTTCCAAACCCGGCGAAAGACATCGTTCACATTCAAGTTCCAAAAAAGTCGCTATGCCTAGAAGTCAGGAATAGCGAGGGAAAATTGGTAAAGAAGGCGAGAATTCGACACGAAACAGACCTCGATATTTCAGACTTGCCAAACGGCAGATATTTCATTTCTATAACGGATTATCCACGGGTTTTTTCGCTGATAATCAGCAAATAGGTGTCCGTGAACCGAGCTGTGTTAGTAAGTCAATTCGACTTAACGCGGGCTTCATATTCACCTTTGTAACTTCCTTTTACCAAAAACAACATCCTATGGAATCGAACGAATACCTATTTTTAAAAGCACGTATTAAGGCCGTAAACCCTACCTGGTCTGAAGCAGATGTAGAAAACGAAGTGAAGCGCCTGGTGCACGGATCTGGAGAAATGGAAGACGCAGACGAAGGCTGTCTTTACTGCGGATCTTAATTCTCTTTATTCAAAAAAGATTGAGCAAGGGCCAAGTGCCCTTGTTTTTTTTGCCCGTCCATTTTGTTCAGCAAAGCCACCATCATACTCAAGCGGTAATTCCGCGAAAGGAAAGGGGTATTGCGTTCAATGAAATTCCAAAACAGCGCATCCCAAATCTTCTCCCACGGCTCGCCCTTTTTGTAATGACTCATTTTATAAATGTAATTCGAACCGCTCATGTATGGCTTCGTGCTCATAAGCCCGCCGTCTGCAAACTGCGACATACCGTATACATTCGGAACCATAACCCAGTCGTAAGCATCTATGTAATACGTCATGAACCACTCGTACACTTCATGCGGATGAACCTCGCTCAACAACATGAAATTTCCCAGCAGCATCAAGCGCTCAATGTGATGCGAATACGCGTTTTCGCGCAAGCCTTTCAAACAGTCATCAATCGGACGAATACCGGTTTCTCCTTCCCAAAATCCGCTCGGTAATTTTCGATCGTGTTGAAAGAAATTCGAAGTACGTTCTTCCACGCCCTTCAACACATATACCGCACGAATAAACTCGCGCCATCCCAAGATCTGACGCACGAATCCTTCCACATTATTCATTTCAGCATGCGAGTCCAAAGCTGCTTGAACGCATTCTTGCGGAGTGAGCAATCCAATGTTCAAGTATGGAGAAATGATGGAATGAAAGAGCCACGCTTCTTGCGGAACTATCGCATCTTGATACGTTCCGTATTCATTTATTTTATGTTGAATGAAATAGTGCAAAGCAGATTTCGCTTCGTCTCTTGTAACAGCGTAAATGAAGTTCTCGGAAGTGCCCACATGCTTTGCGAAATGCGCTTCTACGTACGCCGTTGCTTCAACCACAAATGCATTTCGTGTTGAAGAATACGGAGCAGGAAATTCCATGCCCTTTGGGGCTTTCGCGCGGTTTTCGGTATCAAAAGTCCACTTGCCTCCAACAGGTTCTTCGTTGGCTTCCAACAGAATTTTTCGCTTCTTTCTTTCGTGAATGTAAAAGTCATTCAAGAAGAATTTTTTCTTGTTGAAGTAGGCCTTCAACTCGTCTTCTGTGTTGTAAAAATTCGGCGAATCGAATCGCTTGGTCGCAAGACTTAATTGTTGCGCCCACTTGTTTATTTTTTTTTCTAGGTTGAAATCAACCGTGTCGATCCAAAACAATTCCTTCGCTCCCAAAGACTTCAATTCATTTTCAATTTGAAGGGAAGAGGCCTCGTCGTGTGAAAGGTATTTCCAATTGGAAGAAGTTCTGGATTGCTCTTCCAGAAAGGCTTTCATGCTTGCGCGATGCAAGATTATTTTTTTCTTGTGGAAGGGGTATTGGGAAAAGAACAGGGGTTCTTCAATAAGCAAAAGACAATCGCACGTACGGAAGAGTTCGTGCTCTTCGAAAAGCTGGTGCGGAAAGACCAAGCCGATCTTCATTTCCTTTTGGAAACTTTATTGTTGGAAACGCTTCGCTGGCGGGTGCATTTAAAGCGACTGTCGTCGTTAAGTGACTCTGTGCGCAGCATAACGTGCTTCGTGGCTCTTCCTTGCACACGGGCTCGCCACATGCGGAAAGAGGTGGCCTTCATTTCTTTGCGCATGAGCGCAATGACTTCAGCTTCGCTAATGCCGAACTGCGCGGTAATAGCGTCGAATGGCGTGCGGTCTTCCCACGCCATTTCAATGATTCGATCAATGTCTGTTTCAGATAACATGACTTAGAAACAAGCCACGCGTTCGTTTGTTTTTACAAACTGCTTAAAATGCTCACTAATTCAGAACGAACGCGAATTAAACGCGCTTGAATAGCTGCGCCATCGGTTTCGTTTACTTTTTGACGAAGCGCGTTCTTCGCGCCTTCCAGCGTGAATCCTTGCACACGCACCAACTCGTGAATCTTCTTGAACAACTCAATGTCTTTCTTGGAATACATGCGATTGCCCTTGCTGTTTTTGCGCGGTTGCAATTGCGGAAATTCTTTTTCCCAAAAACGCAGAAGAGAAGCGTTCACATCAAACATCTCGGCAACTTCAGAAATGCTGAAGTAAATCTTTTCTATTTCGAAGGTCTTAGACATAATTAGTCGAAACTTTGGTTGGCATTGGCAGCACGCTGCAATACCTCTTCGTACTGCTCTGGCGTAATGTCGTTGTAAAAGTAAAACGCCGGATCTACTTTTTCACCGTTTCTAATAACTTCATAATGTAAGTGCGGACCGGTAGATGCCCCTGTATTGCCTACAAGCCCTATCAATTGGCCTCTTTTGACTTTTTCGCCTTGTTGAACAAGAATTTTGCTCATGTGACCGTAAAGTGTCTGATACCCGTATCCATGCTGGATTACAGCGTTATTTCCATACCCCGTATAAATACTTTCCGTTTTTTCAACAACGCCGTCTCCAGTGGCATAAATTTCAGTCCCAATATCTGCGGTGAAATCCAATCCGGTGTGCAATTTAGCCACCTTGTAAATCGGATGTATACGATATCCGAATCCGGAAGAGATTCGCTCCAAGTCTTTGTTCGAAATAGGTTGAATGGCAGGAATACTTTGCAACATAGCGTCTTGTCCACGCGCCAACGAATAAATTTCTTCGTATGATTTACTCTGACTCACAAACATCTCTTGCAGTTTGCGAATGCGGAACAACGTTTCTTCAACGTCTTTGTCAGTAGCAAAGTCATTGTGTGTTTTCGATGAAAGCCCAGAGAACTTGCGCGCGTATGGCTCTGCCCCGAAGATAGAACGGTACACGTTTTCATCTCTACGCTCTAGGTCTGTCGCAAATAATTCCAACGTGTCGATCTTTCGATTGAACGTTTCAATCTGCGTTTCGAGGTAATTGATTTTTTTCTCGAGTTGCTCGGTCTCTGGATCTTTGAAGAAAGACGCGTAAAGCACAATACCAATTCCACCTAAAACAACTCCAGCTAGCACATAACGCGTGACAATCCAGGCGTAGTCGCGAATGGTGTACGTTATAGCCTCGTAATTGAGGGTATTCGGATTGAAGATGTATTTGTACTTGAATTTCTTCATGCCTTGCGAATTTACGTCACTTTTTTTAATCGCTTCTTCCCTTGTGAGATGTAAATTTGCGTGTATGATGACAGCTCAAGAGATTCGCCAAACTTTTTTAGACTTTTTCAAGTCGAAAGGTCACCACATTGTTTCGTCGGCACCCATTGTGGTGAAGGGCGATCCAACGCTTATGTTCACCAACGCAGGAATGAATCAGTTCAAAGATTTATTCCTTGGCCACGGCACAATAGAGCACAAGCGCATTGCGAACTCTCAGAAATGTTTACGCGTTAGCGGAAAGCACAACGACTTGGAAGAGGTTGGCGTTGATACCTATCACCACACCATGTTCGAAATGCTGGGCAACTGGTCTTTCGGAGATTACTTCAAGGAAGAGGCCATCACGTGGGCATGGGAATTATTGACTGAAGTGTACAAACTTCCAAAAGACAGATTGTACGTGACGGTTTTTGAAGGTGATGAAAAGGAAGGATTGGAATTCGACCAAGAGGCTTTCGATATCTGGAAACGCTGTATTGCGGAAGACAGAATTTTAAAAGGAAATAAAAAAGACAATTTTTGGGAAATGGGCGAAACGGGTCCTTGCGGTCCGTGTAGTGAAATTCACATTGACATTCGTACCGACGAAGAGCGTGCGAAAGTCGATGGAAAAATATTGGTGAACGATAGCCATCCGCAAGTGATTGAAATTTGGAACAACGTGTTCATGCAATTCAACCGCAAAGCAAGTGGCGAGTTAGAGCCCCTTCCAAACAAACACGTAGATACCGGAATGGGCTTTGAACGTTTGTGTGTTGCCCTTCAAGGCAAACAATCGAACTACGACACCGATGTGTTCTCGCCATTGATTGAGCGCATTTCGAAAACTTCGGGTGTAGCTTACACACGCAGCGATTCAAAACAAGACATTGCTATTCGTGTTATTGCAGACCACGTTCGCGCGGTATCGTTTACCATTGCTGACGGACAACTTCCTGCAAGCGGTGGAGCGGGATATGTGATTCGAAGAATCTTGCGCAGAGCCATTCGTTACGGATACAGTTTCTTGAACAGAAAAGATCCATTCATTTTTGAATTGGTAGATGTCCTTGCAGCAGAGATGGGTGCATTCTTCCCAGAGATTGTTTCCAACAAAGATTTGGTGAAGCGAGTGATTCGTGAGGAAGAAGAAAGTTTCTTGCGTACACTCGATAAAGGCATTCAGTTGTTAGACGAGCACTTGAGCAAAGGTGCTTCAGTGTTAGATGGAAAGACTGTATTTGAATTGTACGATACATTCGGATTTCCTTTCGACTTAACCTCGTTAATTGCTTCTGAAAAAGGCGTGGGCGTAGATGCTGCAGGATTCGAAGAAGAACTAGCCAAGCAAAAAGAACGCAGTCGCAGTGCTACGAAATTAGAGACCGACGACTGGGTTGAATTGCAAGTAGGAGATCCAACATTTGTAGGGTACGATTCGTTGGAATGCGAAACGAAAATTCTGAAATACAGAAAGATTAAAGCGAAAGGGAAAGAGAGTTTTCAATTGGTGTTGAGCAACACGCCTTTCTATGCGGAAGGTGGTGGACAAGTAGGAGACACCGGTGTTTTGAAAACCATTAACGAAAGCATTGCTGTTATAGACACCAAGAAAGAAAACAACTTGAGTGTTCATTTTGTAGAGCAACTTCCAGAGAATGTAAACGCAACTTTTACCGCGGTTGTAGATCGTACGAAGCGCGAAAGTTCACAACGCAATCACAGCGTAACGCACTTGTTGCATGAGGCATTGCGCGAAGTGCTGGGAACGCACGTAGAGCAAAAAGGATCGTTGGTGAATGCAGATTATTTGCGTTTCGACTTTTCGCATTTCGCGAAAATGACCGACGAAGAATTGAAGCAAGTAGAGCAATTGGTGAACAGCCGCATTCGCGCAGCTTTCCCATTGAATGAAAATAGAAACGCCACCATGGACGAGGCGAAAGCACAAGGTGCCATGATGTTGTTTGGTGAAAAATACGGGTCAACGGTTCGTGTTATTCAATTCGGTAACAGTGTTGAATTGTGCGGAGGAACGCACGTTCAAAAGACCAGTGATATTCGTTCATTCCAGATCACATCGGAAGCTGCGGTTGCTGCAGGTATTCGAAGAATTGAAGCCATTACAGCCGATGCGGTAGATGCGTTGTTGGAAGAAGAACGCAACGAATTGGAGGCCGTTCGTTCGTTGGTGAAAAACAAAAACGCAAGCAAGGCAGTAGAAGATTTGCTAAGCAAATTTTCTTTGTTGGAAAAGGAATTGGACGCTTTGAAACACGAGAAGGCCATGCAAATGAAAGGCGTGTTGAAAGAGAAGTTCGAAGAGAAAAATGGAATGAGTGTCTTGATTGATCAAGTAGATTTAGACGCGAATGCGATTAAGGATATTTGTTTCCAATTGAAATCAGAAATTCCAAATGCATTTATTTTATTGGCGAATGTGCAAGGCGGAAAACCAACCATATCATTGGCATTAAGCGACTCGTTGGTGAACGATAAGAAATGGAATGCTGGTCAGCTTGTGCGTGAATGGGCGAAAGCAATTAAAGGCGGCGGGGGCGGACAGCCGTTCTTCGCAACGGCTGGAGGAAGCGATGCCAATGGAATTCAAGAAGTATTAAACACCGCAAATAGTTTTATTAATGCATGAAACGTGTTCTGAGTATTGTCATTTTTGTTTTTAATCTAACGCACATATCTGCACAGCTGTTCACCCACGCTGGTGGCACAGTAGGATTTGGTCAGTCAAAAATTCTCGGTGAAAATTCTGAGTTTGAAAGTGTAAAGGCAATTCAGAATTTTTCTATTGGATTGGTCGGGGAACATCATTTTGATTCTCCGTTTTTAATAACGACAGGGGTAAATTTTTACGGTACTGGAGACTCTACTATTTACGAGCAAAGTGTTGTTTCCAACAACACAACCATAACTTCAATCAATCGCTACAAGAATATGCGCTACTATGTGCATGTGCCGTTGTGTTTTGGATTGTCTATTCCAACAGGTGAAGACAATGCAGCAATAATAATCAAGGCTGGAGCCTATTACGGATCGTTGATAGGCTCTAGAACGAGCGGAAAGGAAAGGCTTATTTCAGGATCAATAGTTGCAGATACGCTTATTGATGCGAAGGGCTTTTTTCCTTATCCGAAAAAAGATTTCGGTTGGATTGCTGCGTTGGGTTACGGCAATGATAAATATTCTGTTGAAGTTCGGTTCAACAAAGGTCTTACATCGTTGTTTAATCAACCCGGGGATTTACCTAAATACAATTATGCTTATCTTGTAACTTTGACGGGCTATCTTCCGAATTAAGGAAGTGAACTTTATTATCTTTTAACTATAAACTAAAAATCATGAAAAAATTATCAATTCTTTTCGCGGCATTCGCATTGTTGTTCTTGATATCTTGTGGAAAGGAAGGTAACGAATCCGAATTAACTCTTGTTTCAAATAGAACAGCTAGGATTGCCGGTACTTGGACATATGATAAAGTATTTCTGAATGGAGTTGATGTTACGTCGTCTATTTTGAGTGCTACTGATGAATACACATTTCAATTCACACAGCAAGGAGAATTTTTCTTTTCTTATTCAAATGCCGGTCAGTTATATTCTGATTCAGGAAATTGGCTTTTTACAGACGGAATCGAAAATATAGCAATTACCAATACGCTGGGTGAAGTTGATACGTTTAAAATTTTGCGCCTTACTATTTTTGAAATGTGGTGGTCGGAAACAGATGGGATGGATACGTATGAATACCATTTTAAGGTAAAATAGCGCATTGTTCCTAGAGTTTATACACCCCGTCAAATGTGGTAATGACATCACAATAGCAGCGTTTTTTAGTTTTGCAATATACTTAGCCATATTATTTTAGGGTGTTAAGTATTGATTTCTTAGAAGACGAATGGACGCGTTGAACAAAATATATTTTCCATTGGAATTATTTGTGTAGAAATAAAATAGTATTATATTTGGTTCATAAACTATATAAATAATTTTTAATTATGAAAAAACTTTCTATTTTGTTTGCTGCATTTGCAGTATTGTTTTTAGTTTCTTGTGGTAAATACGAAGACGGTCCTGGTTTTTCACTTCGTTCAAAAGCCGCAAGAGTTGCTGGTTCTTGGACTTACGACAAAGTATTTATCAATGATGTAGATGTTACTTCTACCACTTTTAGTGCTGATGAAAACTACACTATGGAATTTACCAAAGATGGTGGTTACACTTACTCTAGCTCTTACTTGGGTCAAACGTATTCTGATGCAGGAAAATGGGAGTTCACTAACAGCAATGAAAGCATCAAAATTACCGATTCATATGGTGATGTTGAAACTTACAAAATTTTGCGTTTGACTAACACAGAAATGTGGTGGTCAGAAACATATGGTACTGACACATACGAAGTTCATTTGAAAGCGAAATAATACTTTAATGTATTGAGAAGGCCTCCGGAAACGGGGGCCTTTTTTATTTGTATTTCTTTACAAATGCTGCTCTCGAAAGGGGAACGTACGATTCCTTTTCACCCAATTGAACTTGTTTGTCTCCGTCAATAATGCGATGCGAGTAATGCGCAAGCTGTCCTGTTTCAACGCAGATAGCATGTACTTTAGTAACATACTCGGCAATAGCCAACAAATTTGGCATAGGTCCGAATGGTTTGCCTGTATAGTCCATGTCTAATCCCGCTACAATAACGCGAACACCCATATTTGCCAACTGATTACAAACTTCTGGAAGACCATCGTCGAAAAATTGCGCTTCGTCAATACCAATTACTTCCGCCGTAGAAGCGAGTAATAGAATTTGAGAAGAATGCTCAACCGGTGTAGAACGAATACTAGTTCCAATGTGACTCACCACCTCTTCTTCGCTGTATCGAACATCTAATTTCGGCTTGAAGATTTCTACATTCATCTTCGCGAATTCCGCTCGCTTTAAACGTCGAATCAACTCTTCCGTTTTTCCTGAAAACATAGATCCGCAAACGACTTCGATCCAGCCGGCGCTTCTTCCTCTATTTACGGTATTTTCTAAAAACATGGGATTCAAAGATACTATTCTTCGAAAGATGTTTTACAAGATACTTCGTAAGATTCTGCGAAAGAAGCTTCGCTAGTGCCCACTTGCCGAAGGCATCTTTTGAAAAATCTTGTGCAACATCTTGTAACACACCTTCCGCAGGCCCTTCGTTAGACCTTCGAGGGATTGCTCAAAAAAGAAATACAGATCTCATTAAACTCCACAGGCTTCTCGATATTCACTACGTGCCCGCTGTTGGGAACAACAATGAGTTCGGAGGAAGAAAATCGCATAGCGAGTTTTTTTATGGAAGGAAGAAACATATGATCTTCAGCGCCCATAACGTAGAGCGTCTTTGAACGTGTTTCTTTTTTACGGAAGGAAGAAAGAAGCGGATTCACCTGAGAGACCAAACCGAACCATTTTTTGAATTCTGATTGCTCGAGTTTTTTTGCTTCTTGAATGAATAAATTACGTGCTTCTGAATTGCTTTTCTTCGGCATAATTATGAACGCGAAGAAGCGATATAAAATTAAATACGGAATAATCGATTTGAATGTATCGCCGAAGCGCATGAGCAGTTGTCCGCGCACATTGAGTTTCATCGTTGCTCCGGCGAGTATCATTGATTTCACCAATGAAGAAGCGCGTTCGCTAATGTCACGAATGACAATCGTTCCCATCGAAATGCCAACGAAGTGGGTGCATTTGATTTTCAAATGTTCCAAGACTTCAATGACTTCGTTGCCTATTTCTTCGAAGTTGTATTTTTCTTTTTTAAGCGGACGAACATTTTTCGACTGGCCATGTCCACGCAAATCAATAAGCAGCACATTGAAGTGTTTTTGAAATGCACGAATCTGTTTAAACCAAATGGCACTGCTTCCTCCTGCTCCGTGAATGAAGGTTACCCATTCATTCGAGCTTGTATGATTGAAGATGGAGTAGTGAAGAATTTGTCCGTTGGAAGAATTGCTCACGCGCCTATAGATTGTGAAGCTTGCTTCCCTATCATTTCAACTGCTGTGCGCACCATACCAGCCACATCGTATCCACATTCAGCATAAAGCTGATCCTGTGTTCCATGTTCAATGTATTGGTCTGGAATACCCAAACGTTTAACTTGTGAAGTGTACCCGTTGTCTGCCATGAATTCAATCACTGCGCTTCCCATTCCACCTTGAACACATCCGTCTTCCACAGTAATCACATGCTTGAATTTTCCGAATACTTCATGAAGCATTATTTCATCAATTGGCTTCGCAAAACGCATGTCATAGTGAGCAGCTGAAATTCCCTGCTCAGCAAGGCTTTCACACGCTTTCACTGCGTAGTTTCCAATAGGACCAATGGTTAATAGCGCAACATCTTCCCCAGATTTAATCTTTCTACCAGTCCCTACTTTAATTTCTTTCATAGGTGTTTTCCAGTCGGTCATAACACCGTTTCCTCTCGGATAACGAATGCTAAACGGACCTTGATCTGGAAGCTGACCGGTGTACATTAAATCGCGCAATTCACATTCATTCATTGGGCTGGAAACGACCATGTGCGGAATGCAGCGCATGTATGCAAGGTCATAAGCTCCGTGGTGTGTAGGGCCATCGGCACCTACTAAACCGCCGCGATCTAAACAGAAAACGACATTTAATTTTTGAATGGCTACGTCGTGAATGACTTGGTCATAGGCGCGTTGCATGAAGCTCGAATAGATATTACAGAAAGGCACTAATCCTTGTGTTGCCATTCCAGCAGAAAAAGTCACGGCGTGTTGTTCTGCAATTCCAACGTCGAAGGCACGCTTTGGCATAGCCTCCATCATCAATTTCAACGAGCATCCGCTAGGCATAGCTGGAGTAACACCTACAATCTTTTCGTTCTTTTCTGCTAATTCAATTATGGTATGTCCGAATACATCTTGATACAACGGCGGTTGCGGATTTTTCGGAACCACCTTTACAATTTCTCCGGTCTCTTTGTTGAAGAGTCCAGGTGCGTGCCACTTGGTTGGAGAGCCTGCTTCAGCTGGGGCGTAGCCTTTTCCTTTCTTCGTAACACAGTGCAAAATTTTTGGGCCAGGGATGTCTTTTAAATCTCGCATAACCTTCACCATATAATCCACATCGTGTCCGTCAATTGGTCCGAAGTATCTCCACTTCAACGATTCGAAATAATTGCTTTCTTTGATCAAAGTGCCTTTCAGCGCTTCAGAAATTTTGTGTGCAATGTGTTGTGCATTCGGTCCAAATTTCGAAACCTTTCCTAACAATTGCCACACATCGTCTTTCACCTTGTTGTAGGTGTGCGATGTAGTGATGTCCGTTAAGTATTCTTTCAATGCACCAACGTTCGGGTCAATGCTCATGCAGTTGTCGTTCAAAACAACAAGTACGTTGCAATCTGCTGTAGAGCCGTGATTCAACCCCTCGAATGCAAGTCCTGCCGTCATAGCGCCATCGCCGATGACTGCAATAACTTGTCGGTCTTTTTCTTCTTTCACCTTACTGGCTACCGCCATCCCAACCGCAGCTGAAATAGAAGTAGAGCTGTGTCCAACACCGAAGGTGTCGTATTCGCTTTCGCTTCTTTTTGGGAAACCCGAAATGCCTTTGTAAATTCTATTCGTTTGGAAAACATCACGTCTTCCAGTTAAAATCTTATGTCCGTATGCTTGGTGACCAACATCCCAAATCAATTGATCGTAGGGTGTTTCGAAAACATAGTGAAGGGCTACGGTCATTTCAACCACGCCTAAACTGGCGCCAAAGTGACCACCTTTTTCCGATACAATGTCAACAATGTATTGGCGCAATTCAGTACACAACTGTTTTAGTTGTTCATCTTTTAACCCGTTGCGAAGGGCAATCGGATTATCGAATTGAGCGAGTAAAGGGCCTGGAGTGAATGTCGACATATTAAACAAAGTTAACAAACACGAGCCAAGTTTGTTCAACGAAAGCTTATTCGAAAATAAGTTTTCGATGCGTCACGGAGTTTCCGCTTTGAATTTGAACAATGTAGAATCCGGCTGCTTGCTTCGGAATAGAGAAGGTGTGTGTGCCTACACTTAGATTTCCGTTGTAAATCTGTTGGACAATTTCTCCAGCGCTGTTGAACATTACCACATTAGCTTTTTTGTGCGCAGCACTTCCAAGCACCAATGTCGCTGCATCGCTCGTTGGATTCGGGTAAAGTGAAATGTCCAATGGAGCTTCAGTTATTTCAATGAAGTTTCCGAGCGTGTCTACCGCCGTGATGTTGATATCGTCGAGGTACAAATTATTACCTCCGTAACTAATGAATTCATATTTCAGTTGGAAATGATCTGTCATGTAACTCGAATTAGTAAGCGTAAGTGTTTCACCGTTCCATTGCGTTACAGCGTTCGGGGTGAAAGCCGAGTTAGTCGCAGTTCCTGTTGGAAGGTTGGTTGTTCCTTTGCGAATTCTCGCAAGTGTCCAGGCAGCGCCACAATCGCCCGATGCGCTTATTCTTAAACGGTCGTCTGTAACATTCACTCGGCTTGCATAGGCCCATTTGTAACTCACGAAAATCGTATCCATGGCACTCATGTCGAATGTGTTTGAAATGAATTCATCTACATGTCCAGATTCGCTGGTGAAATTAGATAGTTTCAAACCTTTGGTTCCGCTGTAGTTGGTGTTCACCAACTGCCAAGTTTCATCTAAGTCAGGATTATTGACGAACCAGTTGTTCGCTGGCCAGGCTCCTTCAAAGCCTTCCATAAGAGGCGTATTTAAAGCTGAACCACCCAAGACGGTAATGATGTTGGAATAGGTTTTTGAAAGCTGATCCGCACCGTTGCTAACTGTAAGTGTCACCGTGAAAGTACCGGGTGTATTGTAGGTGTGTATTGGATTTTGATGAATCGCAGGATCGCTACCCACAAGCGTTATTCCGTCACCGAAATTCCAATTCCAAGAAGTAATTCCGTGATATGAAATATCTGAGAAAGCGACACTGTCACCAGCGCATAAAATGTTTTTGTTGTATTCGAAATCGGCAACACAAAGGGCAGGGTTTGTAACCCCAGTTGCTAATAAATTCGATGCAGTAATTAAGCTGCTTCTAGAGGCCACGCTGCTTGTGATTGCAGCACGCATGCGTGTGCGTTGTCCTTGCGTAAACATGCGTGAACAGTATGAATATTCCATGTAATTCTGAACGTTATCGACTGTGTTTCCGCAAGAATTTCCGGTAAGCGAGCAAGTGGTCCAACCAATTGTATTTGGCGTATCGGTTACGTTATCGTCTTGATTGCAATTTGAATCTACCGCAGGAGAGTTGCCCGGACCCCAAGTGTGGTAGAGGTTTATCCAATGTCCAACTTCGTGGGTAAGTGTTCGACTGCGCTGACTTGTGCTGGTTCCAATTGCACCAACATAATCTGAACGCACAACAATTCCGTCAGTTCCCGCACCCCAAAATCCAGCAACATCTCCAGGAAGGTTTGTGTATCCGGCAGCTCCTGCTGCGTCGAGGCAAATCCAAATGTTTAGGTATTTATTACGAGGCCAAATAATTAAATCTTTCATGTCTTGCCCACCATCTGAGGTAAGTGTAGAAACAATACGATTGATACCTCTTGTACAATTTCCATCAGGATCTTTCGTAGCCAAGGCGAATTGAATTCCGACATCTGCTGTAATGTTTTCAAATGCTGCAACAACCAAACTAATGTCGGAATTCAACATCGCAAAATCGCGATTCAAAATTGAAAGTCCGTTCAAGATTTGTTCATCTGAAATATTCTCTGAGCCATTGTTGTGAATCACGTGGAAGACAACAGGAATCGTGTAAATGGTCTGAGATCCGCGATCAGGCGCATCGTCGGTGAAATTTTCGGTGTAGGACTCCAGGGCCTCACTTGCTCTGCGGGCAATTCCTTCGGCTTCAGGATACATGCCGAACATGCGAACGCGATTCTCGCGCTCACCGCAATACAAGTGATCTTCTTGAGCGAATATTCCTGTGCTTGCAAATCCAAGTGCAACCACCAAAAGGGTTTTCAAAATTTTCATGGTGAACAAAAATAAACGAATGTTGGCTATAACAATTTTTGTTTTCGCGTAATTTCTTTTCATTGTTTTATACCTAGCTTTAGGCGTACCTTTGCACGGCTTAAAAAGAACATGAAAAACATTAGAAATTTTTGCATCATTGCACACATCGATCACGGGAAATCAACCCTTGCGGATAGAATGTTGCAAATCACGAAGACCATTGAAGATCGTAAGATGGTTGCTCAAGCGCTCGACGATATGGATCTTGAGCGTGAGAAGGGAATTACCATCAAGGCGCACGCGATTCAAATGTTGCACAAAGTGGGTAACGAGCAATTCGTTTTGAATTTGATCGACACCCCTGGTCACGTTGACTTTTCTTATGAAGTTTCTCGCGCCATTGCTTCGTGCGAAGGCGCCATTCTTATCGTAGACGCTTCTCAAGGAATTCAAGCACAAACGATTTCAAACTTGTACTTAGCGTTGGAAAATGATTTAACCATCATTCCAATTTTGAATAAAATAGATCTTCCGAACGCCGACCCCGAGTTGGTGAAAGATCAGATTGTAGATTTAATCGGATGCGAGCGTGATGAAATTTTAGCCGCAAGCGGAAAAACGGGTGAGGGAGTTCCTGATATTTTGGATGCTATTTGTGCGCGCATTCCTGCTCCGGTTGGAACGGTAGACGCACCTTTGCAGGCAATGGTTTTCGATTCGGTATTCAATTCCTTCCGTGGAATTATTGCTTACTTCCGAATCAAGAACGGTGTTCTTCGCAAGGGAGACAAGGTGAAGTTCATGAGCACAGGCAAAGAGTACTATGCAGATGAGGTAGGAGTATTGGGTATGGATTTGAAGCCACGCGACTTTGTTGCTGCCGGTGATGTGGGATATATTATTTCTGGAATTAAAACAGCAACTGAGGTAAAAGTGGGTGATACAATTACCACTCTTGCTAACCCTTGTCCTGAAGCACTTCAAGGTTTTGAAGATGTGAAGCCGATGGTATTCGCAGGTATTTATCCTGTAGATACCGACGAGTACGAAGAGCTTCGTGCCAGTATGGAGAAATTGCAATTGAACGACGCTTCTTTGGTTTTCGAACCTGAGAGTTCTGCTGCGCTTGGATTTGGTTTCCGTTGCGGATTCTTAGGAATGTTGCATATGGAAATTATTCAAGAACGCTTGGAACGCGAGTTCAACATGACTGTTATTACCACCGTTCCGAACGTTAGTTATTTCTGCTACACCACGAAAGGTGAAAAGTTAGAGATTAACAATCCGTCTGAACTTCCAGAACAGAATTTAATTGCGCATGTTGAAGAGCCTTTCATTAAGGCTCAAATCATCACCAAGACCGAATTCATCGGCGCTATCATGACCCTTTGCATTGAAAAGCGCGGCATGCTTACGAATCAGTTGTACTTAACAACCGATCGTATTGAGTTAACGTTTGAAATGCCATTGGCCGAAATCGTATTCGATTTTTACGATCGCTTGAAAACGATTTCAAAAGGATATGCTTCTTTCGATTACTTCAGAATTGGATACCAAGAAAGCCAATTGGTGAAATTAGATATTCTCCTCAACGGAGATCAAGTAGATGCCCTAAGTGCGCTTATTCACAAAGATCACGCTTACGAATTAGGTAAGAAGATTTGTTTGAAATTACGTGAGCTTATCCCAAGACAACAATTCTTAATCGCTCTGCAAGCCGCCATTGGCGCGAAGATCATTGCTCGTGAAACCATTAACGCCTTGCGTAAAGACGTAACAGCAAAATGTTACGGTGGTGACATCTCGCGTAAGCGCAAGCTTCTTGAAAAGCAAAAAGAAGGAAAGAAACGCATGCGTCAAGTTGGATCTGTAGAAGTTCCTCAGGCAGCGTTTTTGGCGGTGCTTAAGTTGAATAGTTAACCACTGCGTGGATGACCCTGCGGGATGACCGTTCCGGATTACCACTGCGTGGATGACACATTTTATGTGATGACCCTTCGGGATGACCGCTTCGCGTAGCGTCATCGATTGAAAATCGTCATCAACGAAGTTGTCATCAATTGCAAATTGTCATCGCAACCATGTTGCGTCATCCTTCGGATGAAGGTCATCACAACTTGTTGTGTCATCCAGCTCCGCTGGTAATTACATCGTCCAATCTTCCAAAAACTTCGTCGTGAAATTTCCTGAACGGAACTTCTCGTCTTTCATAAGTTTTTGGTGGAAAGGAATCGTTGTTTTAACGCCTTCAATGATATACTCATCTAAAGCACGTTGCATTTTCGCAATGGCTTCTTCACGTGTTTGAGCAACAGTGATCAACTTTGAAATCATTGAATCGTAGAACGGAGGAATCACATATCCTGCATAGGCGTGAGCATCTATGCGAACACCGTGTCCGCCCGGACAATGATAGTCTGTAATTCTTCCTGGAGAAGGAATGAAGTTCTTGTATGGGTCTTCAGCGTTAATGCGACACTGAATAGCGTGCATGGTTGGATAGTAATTTCTTCCTGAAATAGGCTCACCAGCAGCCAATTTAATTTGCTCCTTCACCAAATCGTAGTCTATAACTTCTTCGGTAATGGTGTGCTCAACTTGAATACGCGTATTCATTTCCATGAAGTAGAAATTACGGTCTTTATCGACCAAGAACTCTACGGTACCAACGCCTTCGTATCCAACAGCAAGAGCAGCCTTAATAGCAGCTTCACCCATGCGCTCGCGCAACTCGGGTGTCATGTATGGAGAAGGAGTTTCTTCAACTAATTTCTGATGTCTTCTTTGAATAGAACAATCGCGTTCCGAAAGGTGACAAGCTTTTCCGTATTGGTCTCCGGCAATTTGAATCTCGATGTGACGTGGTTCAACAACGAATTTTTCCATGTAGATACCGTCGTTTCCGAAGGCAGCACCGGCTTCACGTTTCACCATTTCCCAAGCGCTTTCCATTTCGTCTTCGCTGTTTACCACACGCATACCTTTTCCACCACCACCTGCGGTAGCTTTCAAGATAACCGGATAAACAATTCCAACAGCCAATTCTTTCGCGTGGTCAAGGCTTTCAATTAACCCTTCGCTACCTGGAATAGTAGGAACGCCAGCGTTTTTCATGGTTTGCTTTGCCGAAGACTTGTCGCCCATAGAGTCGATCATTTCTGGTGAAGCACCAATGAATTTGATTCCATTTTCTTTACAAACCTTAGAGAAGGTAGCATTTTCAGAAAGGAAACCGTATCCTGGGTGAATGGCATCTGCATTGGTAATCTCTGCAGCGGCAATAATGTTAGGAATCTTTAAGTAAGACTCTTTACTTGAAGGCGGTCCTATACATACAGCCTCATCTGCGAAGCGCACATGAAGGCTATCGCGGTCAGCCGTTGAATAAACAGCAACCGTTTTAATACCCATTTCTTTGCACGTGCGAATAACACGTAGCGCAATTTCGCCACGATTGGCAATCAATATTTTGTTAAACATGGAAGTGTTGTTTAAGTGCGATTAAGCGGGTTCAACCAAAAATAAAGGTTGGTCAAATTCAATTGGAGACATGTCGTTCACCAAAATTTTCACGATTCTACCTGAAACTTCAGATTCGATTTCGTTAAATAATTTCATAGCTTCAACAATACATACTTTATCTCCAACTTTAATTTCAGATCCCACCTCAATAAATGCAGGCTTGTCTGGAGCAGATGAACGGTAGAATGTACCAATCATTGGGCTCTTGATCTCAATAAGATTTGAAGCAACCGGAGCAGCAGCGACAGGAACTTCAGCGGCAACCGGTGCATGCGCAGCAGCAGGCATAGCCATTTGAGCAGGAGCAGCCATCATTGGGGCAGCAACTTGAACGAATTCTTGTTTTCCTTTTCCTGGGGTCTTAATGGTGATTTTGAAATCTTTTTGTTCGATTTCCACTTCACTTACGCCACTTTTTGCAACGAACTTGATTAAATCTTGAATTTGAGTAATATTCATCGTTTTTTGAATTTTTCGTTAGAATTGAGGGCAAATATATAGCTTTTTGGTTCGTTTTTATGAAAAAACAGGCAAGCAGATTCTTCGAAAGATACTTCGTAAGATGTTTCACAAGATGCAAGCAAGATTCTCTGAAAGATACTTCGTAAGATTCTTCGAAAGAAGCTTCGCTAAGGCACTACTTGCCAAAGGCATCTTTTGAAAAATCTTGCTCGCATCTTGCGTAGTGTATTGCCTTCGGCATTTATGGTAATCACTTTTTCTTATTTCTAACGAATCTCATGAGGGCGTAAAGTTCAGCGACAATCTGTTTGCAGTTTTTTTCAAGAATGTCATATTGATCTTGACATATGTGCCCCTTAATCTTTAGCACACGAAGCCAATAGCTCGTTTCTTCCGCCTCTCGAATTGCCAAAGAAACTTTATGCAGATACATTTTATCCGAAATAGAAAATTTCGCTTCGCTCAAATTCGCAGCAATGGAAGTTGAACTTCTAGAAATTTGATCAGAAACATGGAAGTCTTTGTGAAATCTATCCGTAGCATTTACTAATTCCAAAATGCCGAATGAAAACTCTTCCGCTTTTTTGTATACACTCTTTTTATTCATTTTTTCTTTCAAAATTCTTGAAACAAAAGCAGTTCGCAAACAAATTGTTATGCGTTAAACCCCATATAATCCAATACAGATAGGGCTTTCAGTCGAATAAATACTTATTTAAGGAACTAGATTCTACGAAAGATTTTGCAAAAGAACCTTTGGTAATTAAATGTCTTGCCTGCACCTTGCCTGCACCTTGCCTGCATCTTGCCGAAGGCATCTTGCTTGCATCTTGCCGAAGGCATCTTGCTTGCATCTTGCCTAAGGCATCTTGCTCGCATCTTGCCGAAGGCATCTTGCTTGCATCTTGTGAAACATCTTTCGCAGAATCTTACAAAGTATCTTGCATTTCAAGAAAATAAACGTATCTTTGCCGTCCTTTTGAAAATCTATCTATGCAAGATTCACTTTATACCCTGAACTTTTCAGGCTGGAAATTGGGAATGCATGAGCTAGAGTTCCAATTGGACAAGACGTTCTTTGCAGACTTTCCCGATGGTGAAATTCAAGAATCAAAACTGAATGTCACAGGCACTTTAGACAAGAAACAAAACATGCTAATCCTCGATTTGCAGGTTGAAGGAGAAGTCTTATTGCCCTGCGACCGATGTGCTGAAGACACTTGGATTCATGTTGAAAACGTTGATCACCTCTTGGTGAAATTTGGAGACAAGACGAACACCGACGAAGACGATGTTTGGACTCTTGGACCAAGTGAATACCAATTGGACATTAAGCGACGTATTTATGAAATGGCTTTGCTTGCTCTTCCTTCAAGAAGAATCCATAGCAAAGAAGCCGACTGCAACCCAGTGGTCTTAGGCGCCTTGAATACATACCGAGTTGAAGAAAACGCAGACAGCATCTGGAAAGACTTGAAAGATTTTGATACAGATGAATTTGATCCTTCCGACGAGGAAGAATAACTTTTTAAATAAGAACCCATGGCACATCCCAAACACAGGATTTCCCAAACGCGTCAAGCGAAGCGTAGAACACACTACAAATTAGAAACACCTAACGTTTCTACTTGTCCTACTACTGGTCAACCACACCTTTTCCACCACGCACACTGGTACGAAGGAAAGTTGTACTACAAAGGAAAAGTTCTCGCTGAGAAAGAAGCCTAACGTTCGCTTGCGAACGTAGAACTTCGTAGAACCTATTACGATTTTATCGTAGAACGTTCCGTAGAACCTTCGGTAGAACTTCGTAGAACCTTCGGTAGATTGCCTTTTTTAGAGGTAAATCTAAACGGAGGTTTTTGTGTTTTACATTATTTCTTATCGAAGATATCTTGTGTAACATCTTGCAATAGCATTTGCATCTTTCGAAGAATCTTGCCTTCGGCATCTTGTGAAACATCTTGCAAAGCATTTGCATCTTGCCTTCGGCATCTTGTGAAACATCTTTCGAAGAATTGCCTATCTTCGCACCTTCAATTTATCACACACATGAGAGCAGCCATTACCGCAATAGGCGGTTACCTTCCACCAGACTTACTGACAAACGCAGATTTAGAGAAAATGGTAGATACCAACGACGAGTGGATTCGCTCTCGCACAGGTATTTCAGAGCGTCACATACTAAAGGGTGAAGGATTAGGCACCAGCGACATGGCCGTTGAAGCAGTGAAAGTGCTTTGCGAAAAACGCGGTATTTCACCCATGGATATTGATCTTTTGATTTGTGCAACGGTTACTCCAGACCACGTTTTCCCGGCAACAGCAAATATTATTTGCGATAAGCTTGGTGCTAAAAACGCATGGGGATATGACTTGGGTGCTGCGTGTTCAGGATTTCTTTTCGCTGTAGCAACCGGCTCGCAATTCATTGAAACTGGAAAATGTAAGAAGGTTGTTGTAGTTGGAGCAGACAAGATGTCGAGCATCGTAGATTACACCGATCGTGCAACATGTGTTCTTTTCGGAGACGGCGCGGGAGCTGTGCTTCTTGAGCCAACAGAAGAAGACAACGGTGTAATGGATAGCATCTTGAAGACTGACGGAAACGGAAGACATTACTTATATCAAAAAGCGGGTGGGTCTGTTTATCCGCCAACAGCTGAAACCGTTGCCAACCGCGAGCACTTTGTGTTTCAAGACGGACAACCGGTATTCAAAGCAGCGGTTGTTGGTATGGCCGACGTGTCGGCTGAAATCATGGAAAAGAACAACCTCACTTCAGACGATGTTGCGTGGTTAGTTCCACACCAAGCGAACTTAAGAATTATCGACGCTACTGCACGCCGCATGGGAGTAGGCAGTGAGAAGGTAATGATCAACATTCACAAATACGGAAACACCACTAGCGCAACCATTCCACTTTGTCTTTGCGATTGGGAATCTCAATTGAAAAAAGGAGACAACCTCGTACTTGCCGCATTTGGCGGAGGATTCACGTGGGGAGCGATTTATGTGAAGTGGGCTTACTAGCGTAGATACTTCGTAAGATGCAAGCAAGATTCAGTGAAAGATACTCTGTAAGATGCAAGCAAGATTTTTCAAAAGATGCCTTCGGCAAGCAATTCCTTTGCGAAGCCTCTTTCGAAGAATCTTACAACGTATCTTGTGAAACATCTTTCAACGAATCTTACAACGTATCTTGTGAAACATCTTTCAACGAATCTTACAAAGTATCTTGTGTAACATCTTTCAACGAATCTTACAACGTATCTTGTGAAACATCTTTTTCCCAAACCAAAATTTAAACATTAATTTAGCCCTTTATAAAAAATAATCATGGCAGCAACTACCGCAGACATTCACAATGGAATGTGTTTCAGAATGGATACGCATATCTGGAAAATCATTGAATTCTTACACGTTAAACCAGGAAAAGGTCCGGCTTTCGTGAGAACGAAAATCAAAAATTTGAACAACGGGAAAATCGTTGATCACACTTTTAACTCTGGAGTGAAGATGGATGTGGTTCGAATTGAAACACGCGAGTATCAGTTCTTGTTCCAAGACGATCAGTACAACTTCATGAACTCGGAAGATTTCGAACAAATCACTATTCCGGGTACCATGATTAACGCACCGAAATTCTTGAAAGAAGGAATGATTTGTATTGTTATGTTCAACGCGGAAGACGAAGCGCCTATGTCATGCGACCTTCCTACATTGGTTGAATATGAAGTGACCTATACAGAGCCAGGTTTGCGAGGAGACACTGCAACAAATGCAATGAAGCCAGCAACACTTGACGTAAATGTTGAAGTGCGTGTTCCATTGTTTATAGAAGTGGGCGACAAGATTCGCATTGACACTTCAACCGGACATTATCACGATCGCGTTAAGAAATAAGCATGTATCAATTAGACCAACACACCTTCGCGAACAAAGCGGTGCTCGTGCGCGTAGACTTCAATGTTCCTTTGAATGAAAAATTCGAGGTTACGGATAACACGCGTATTCGCGCAGCAGCGAAAACCATTTTGAAGTTGTCTTCAGACGGGGCGAAGGTGATCTTGATGTCGCACTTGGGCCGTCCGAAGGGAGGTCCAGAAGATAAATTTTCGTTGAAGCACATTCAACAAGAGGTGTCAAATGTGATGGGAAAACCTGTTGCATTTTCAGGAAATTGTGTGGGTGAAGAAGCGAAGTATGCGGTAGAGAAAATGAAGGCAGGAGATATTCTGTTGTTGGAAAACTTACGTTTCTATAAGGAAGAAGAAGGCGGAGATGAATTCTTCGCGGGTCAGTTGGCCGAGTTGGGAGATGTGTATGTGAACGATGCATTCGGCACGGCTCATCGCGCGCATGCTTCAACTGCGGTTATTGCGAAGTTCTTTCCAACCGATAAATACTTCGGTTATTTAATGGAAGACGAAGTGAAGAGTATTGATCGTGTCTTGAACGGCAATGCTTCTCCGGTTACTGCCATTATTGGGGGAAGTAAAGTCAGCAGCAAGATTGCTATTTTGGAAAATTTAATGAACGCTGTAGACAACATCATCATTGGTGGTGGCATGGCGTTTACGTTTATTAAAGCGCAGCAGGGTAAGGTGGGTAGTTCATTGGTGGAAGACGATAAGTTAGCCTTGGCGTTGGAGTTAATGGAAATGGCGCGCAACAAGAATGTGAATTTGTATTTGCCTACCGACGCGATTATTGCAGACGCCTTTGCGGCCGATGCGAATCATAAGGAGTGCAGCATAGCGAATATTCCGAACGGTTGGATGGGATTGGATATTGGCGTGAAATCGCGCGAGCATTTCGCGACGATTATTGCGCAATCGAAAACAGTATTGTGGAACGGCCCAATGGGTGTGTTTGAAATGGAGGCTTTTGCTGCTGGCACTATTGCCGTTGCGAACGCTTTGGTGGAAGCCACCAAGAACGGATCGTTCACCCTTGTCGGCGGCGGCGATTCAGTAGCCGCTATTAATCAGTTTGGCTTAGCCAACGACGTCTCATACGTCAGCACCGGCGGCGGAGCTATGTTGGAATCTCTTGAAGGCATTGAGTTGCCGGGGGTTGCTGCAATTAAGAAGTAAGATTCCGAAGGAAAGATGCGGAGCAAGATGCTTCGCAAGATTTTTCAAAAGAACCTTCGGTAAGTAATTCATTTGCGAAGCATCTTGCTTGCATCTTATGAAGTATCTTGTTTAACATCTTTCGCAGAATCTTGCTTGCATCTTACGAAGTATCTTGTGCAGCATCTCACGAAGTGTCTTGCTTTAGCATCTTGTGTACCATCTTCCCTTCTCTTCGCTAGAATTGAATCTTTCGCAGGATCTTGCGTAACACTTCCGTAACACAAAACAAACAAAGCGCTTGGGAATTGTAAATTATATGCGTGCTATTCGTTTTTTATGTGTAAAAACAGGTGCAAAAGCTCTGGAAGCTTTGAAAATCAGGGATACAATAAGTTGAGATTATTTCATAAATCCTTCACATCGTTCGGTGTATTATCTTATACATTCGCAGACCTATTCAAAATTCTGTCCTTATGAAAACCGCATTCGCTCCAAAATTTTTGCAATTTTTATTGTTACCCCTTTTTGTTTTTATGTTGAATGTGGGGTGGGGGCAGTCCATCAATGAGGGTTTTGAATCAGGATTACCAACTAGTTACAATTCTAACTTAAGTAATGCAACATTGGCATCTGGAACTTGGCAGGTTAAAGATGTAATCGCTGGTACAACAGGAGTGAATAGCGGATCGAAAAGCGCGCAAATTAGAAGTGCTACTGCCGCTCAAATAATTACTCCAACAATTACTAGTGGAGTTGGTATAATTACATTTTATGTAACGGGCTCTTCAGCTTCTGGTGCTTATCAAGTTAATATTTCTACTGATAATGGCGCAAATTGGTCTCCAGCCTCTGGATCACCATTTACTATCGGGACTACAAAGACGTTAAGAACGATTACCGTAAATAATTCAAGTGTTAATAAAATTCAAATTTATAGAACAGGAGCTACTGTTTATATTGATGATTTTACAACAACCACTTTTGCTTCAGCATCCCCAACAATCACCTCTTCCGGAACATTATCCGCAGTTAACACAACCTACGGAACGGCATCGGCTTCGCCAACGTCGTTCAACGTTTCAGGAACAAATATGTCTGCAGGAATTTTGGTTACTCCACCAGCGGGATATGAAGTTTGCTTAACTTCTAATGGAACTTATACTTCGACTGTAACTGTCGGAACCAGCGGAACGATTTCTTCTACACCGGTTTATGTGAGGTTAGCTGCTGCAACTGCAGTAGGTTCATATTCGGGTAATATTGTTTTATCGAGCACAAGCGCCACCAGCGTTAACGTCGCGACCGTTTCAAGTGCTGTTTCCGCGAAACCTCTAACCATTACCGGACTGTCAGCTGCAAATAAAGATTACGACGGAAATACAACTGTGTCTGTTTCAGGAACTGCGGCTTATTCAGGTCTTGTAAATTCAGAATCATTTTCGACTGTATCAACGATTGGAACAGTTTCGTGGGTATTTCCAAGTTCATCGGTTGGTAGCTATACTTTAACTCAAACCAACACTTATACCGCTCCATCTTCCAACTATACAGTAACACAACCTTCATTAACTGCAAGCATAAATGTTATTGTCCCAACGGCTCCAACCATTGCAGGTATTACCGCTGGAAGTGCACAGTTGAGTGTGGCCTTCACCGCCCCTTCTTCAAACGGAGGTGCAAGCATTACCAACTATGAATATTCTATCAACAACGGTAGCTCTTTCACAGCATTTTCCCCTGCTCAAACAACCACGCCATTGGTTATTTCAGGTTTAACAAATGGCACGACATACGATGTTAAAATTCGTGCGGTGAACAGTGCCGGAAGCGGAACGGCTTCGAACATGATTCAAGGAACTCCATTGGCTCCTGCCAGTCCAACAATTACCGTGACTCCCGCTCTGTTTACTTCAAGCTTTTCTACCACCTACGGAACTCCTTCAGCGGTTCAAACATTTTCAGTATCCGCAGCGGCCATTGATCAAGATGTTCTTGTAACTGCGCCAACAGGATTTGAAATTTCATTGACGAATAACACCGGTTTTGCATCGTCTCTTACACTCGCTCAGTCTGCGGGTGAAGTAGCGTCAACAACTATTTATGCGCGCTTATTAACCACAGCTGCGGCTGGGTCGAATTACAACAGCAGCGTATTTACCATTTCGGTTGAAGGAGCTTCGGATGCTACTATTACTACCTCGTCAACTGGAAACGCAGTAAGCGCAAAGGCATTAACCATTACAGGACTTTCAGTCGCAAACAAAAGTTACGACGGCAACACAAGTGCGGCTGTTAGCGGAACTGCAGCATACACTGGCCTTGCGAACGGAGAAACATTTGCGGTAGTTGGTTCGGCAATGGCAACCTTCGCTTCTGCCAATGCAGCAAATGGAATAGAGGTTTCAGTAACCGGATTTTCTGCACCTTCGACAAACTATTCAATTTCGCAGCCTTCGTTTACGGCTAATATCTCTGAGGTGAATTTGACCATTTCTGGAATTGCTATTTCAAACAAAGTATACAACGGCACAACTGCAGCTACTATAACAGGAACTGCAGCTTATCAGGGGCTAGTTAACAATGAGTCTTTTGCCATAACGGGCTCTCCAGCAGCTGTTTTCGCAAGTGTGAATGTCGGCACATCAATCTCGGTGACTGTTACAGGTTACACGGCCCCAAGCGCGAATTATACGCTTACTCAACCAACTGGATTAACTGCAGACATAACACAGGCGAACCAATCAATTACGTTCAATGCGTTAACGAATAAAACAACGGCTGATGTTCCTTTTGCATTGACTGCCTCAACGAGTTCAGGATTAACAGTTTCTTACATTTCTTCGAATACTGCGGTAGCGACAGTTTCAGGATCAACGGTAACCATTGTCGGTGCGGGTACTACGACTATTACAGCGTCTCAGTCAGGAAATGAAAATTTCAATGCAGCAGCTTCAGTTTCGCAGAATTTAGTTGTGACTATTGCACCTGTAGTTTTAGGGGCATGGCAGTTTGGTAATCCAGCATCGGTGGGTAGTGAAACTACTTATAATGCTACAACAACAGCTGGAAATTTGAATACAATAACTTTAACCAGAGGAGCGGGAATTGCGTCAACAGCATTGGGTCGAGGTTTTGCTTCAAATGGTTGGGATGCGAATGCAACTAAAGCAAGCGCAATCTCAAATAACGAGTATTTTGAATTTGTTATTAGTTCAATCACAGCTTATAATTTCTCTATTTCAACATTAAATGCAACACTAAGACGTTCTGCATCAAACGCGCCTAATGCATACATATGGAAGTACAGTTTGGATGGAGTGAATTTCAGTGATATAGGTACTGATATCAGTTTTACAAGTACTGCCGATGGAGTTGCACAGTCTCAAATCTCTCTATCAGGCATTAGTGCTTTACAAAATGCAAAAACAGTTACTTTTAGATTATACGCTTGGGGTGGTACTTCCGCAGCAGCAACCTTCTCAATTGGTAGATTTGCAACTGGAGTTACTTCTAACAGTTTAGCAATTGGTGGTAATGTCTTCGCTGATATACTCCCTCCAACCCTCACCACAGACGCAACAGCGAACACAGTAGATAACAACATTGACATTTCATTTACCGACGACGCTTCTTGGAGAAGCTCAATAACGGCTGTAAAAATTGGAGCGACAACTTTAACTCCAATTACCGATTATGCTATTTCAGCTGGAAATATTCAGTTGCTGCCTTCAGGCGGAAATTCATTATTGACAACAGCTGGTACGAAGGCTATTACAATCGTTGCACCTGGATACACCAACGCCACTCTTTCCCAAGTTATCAATGCGGGGGTACCAACTTCCAACTCAACTGCAACAATCAATTCTATTCTTGCGTCGGGTGCTACAAGAACAATCACGTGCACAGCAAAAGATCAATACAGCAACTTGGTAAGCGGATACACCTTTACCTACGACGCAACATTGGAGGCTGTAAATGCTACTACTATAGAGTCATACTCGATAGACGGGTCGGCGATAACTTCTTCCGTGAGCAATGCATCCATTACTTCAACCACAGAAGCAAACGGAGTGGCGACATTTACGGTTGCTGTGCCATCTGCTTTAGATGAAGCTGATGGATTAAGCATTCAAGTGCAATTGGCAGACGGAATCACGCCTGTAGGTTCAGCTTTTACCTACTACGAATTACCTGGACAAACAATTACATTCAACGCATTGAATGCAGTTACCTATGGCGATGCGGCCTTTACTGTTTCAGCTTCTGGAGGTGCCTCGGGTAATCCTGTTGTATTTACAAGTTCCAATAATGCTGTTGTTACATGCACAGGATCAAATGGAAGTACAATAACAATTATCGGAGTAGGTACTGCGTCTATTTCTGCTAATCAGGCGGGAAATGCTGGATACAATGCAGCGGCCCAAGTGAGTCAAACATTAACTGTAAATCAAAAGGCGTTAACAATTTCGGGAATTACGGGTGTGAACAGAACATACAACGGAACTATAACCGCAACATTTACCGGAACTCCAGAATATGTTGGATTAGTTAATGGCCAAAGCTTTTCAGTTTCAGGAACGGCAACTGCAGTATTCTCCGATGCGAACACGGGTGCTGGAAAAACAATCACTGTTACAGGATATACAGCGCCTTCTGCTAATTATTCTTTGACTCAACCAACCCTAACTGCGGATATTACGCAAGCCGCGCAAACAATTAGTTTTTCGTCTTTACCAAATAGAGTGGTAGGCGGTGTTTCATATATTCTAGGTGCTGTATCTGCAACATCTGCAACCAATCCAATTTCCTATGCGAGTTCGAATACATCTGTAGCAACAATTGTTGGAAATACGGTGACAATCGTAGGAGCGGGCTCAACTACAATTACTGCTTCACAAGCGGGAAGTCTAAACTATTCTGCTGCAACAAGTGTTAGTCAAACACAAACCATCATTGCACTTCCTGTTGCTGCATGGGACTTTTTCGGACAAACTTCTCCAACATCATTTGCTGCCACAACATTTAATACAAACCTAGACGCAACGTCAAGCCTCAGTGCTATTACCCGTGGAGCTGGTGCGCTGGTTCAGGCTACATTACCCAATAATTCATTCAGCACAACAGGTTTTCAAAATGATGGAATATCAACTTCGAATACAGATTATTTCCAAGTGACTCTGAAAGCTGATGCCGGTTATACATTGTCACTTTCTGAGATTAATGCCAATTTCGATGGAACCACTAGTTTTTATTCAACACCGGGTGTAACAGGTGTAACCTCTCAATACGCATATAGTTTAAATGGAACTGATTTTACGCTTATAGGTTCTCCACTAACGTCGACGTCATTGAAACCAGCTGCTGTTGATTTGACGGGAGTTTCTGAGCTTCAGAATGTATCGGCAAACACAACAGTAACCATTCGCTATTATGCAAGTGGACAAACACCATCCGGTGGATGGCGTTTTTCTTCTCCGGCTTCAGGAGTGCCAGGTTTGGCAATTGGTGGTTCATTATCCTGCGCAATACCCTCAGCCCCATCAGCAGGTAACGCATCACGCTGCGAAGCTGGAGCAGTGAGTATTTCAGCAACACCCGGAGCGGGAGAAACCATCGATTGGTATTCTGCCGCAACAGGAGGAACACTTTTATTAAGTGGAAATTCAAGTTATACCACAGCAAGTATTTCTTCAACCACAACTTATTATGCTGAAGCAAGAAACACAACTACAGGTTGTGTGAGCTCTTCAAGAACACAAGTTACCGCCACTGTTAATCCAACCCCGGCAATTACAGCCATGACTGCCTCATTGTGCAGTGGTTCTTCATTCAGCGTTACACCTGCGAACGTAACCAATGGCACTGTTCCTTCCGGAACGACTTACACATGGGCTGCACCAACAACGGCTAATATCCAAGGATTGCTTGCAGGATCTGCAGCTAGTTCAATTTCAGGAACGTTGTTTAACACAACCAATACTGCAATCAATGCGGTTTATACAGTAACTCCAACGGCAGGAACATGCTCAGGAACGCCATTTACCGTTACGGTTACTGTGAATGCCCTTCCAGTAGTTAGTGCTGCAACCCCTGCTGCGGTTTGTGCAGGTAGCGATGTTACATTAAACGGACAGGGAGCTTCAACTTATGTATGGAGCAATGGCGTAACCGATGGTGAGGCGTTCTTCCCAACAACCACTGCTTATTACAGTGTAACGGGAACGAACACTTCAACGGGATGTAGCAACACGGGTGGTGTATTCGTAACCGTGAATGCAAGTCCAACAGCGCTAGTTCTTACTGGAACGGATTGTGTGCCGACAGTAGAGTCATTGGGAACTATTACATCTTCAACCTCAACAACGGGCGTGACTTATCAGCTTTACAATGCAGACGATGTTGCTGAAGGAGCAACAAAACAAGGAACGGGTTCTGCCTTGTTGTGGAGCGGGGTACCGGTTGGAAATGGTTATTATGTTATAGGAACAGGAACTAACCTTTGTACTTCACAGTCTATCATTGGTGTTGGAGTGATTTACGTTGAAGGTAACTCGGCTGCCTATACGTATTACATAGATAACGATGGGGATGCTTCATACTCAACACTTCCTACTATCGGATGTACACTTCCTGCAGTTTATTCTTTAACCGTTGGTACTGACTGTAACGACAATAACTCCGCTATTCGTCCAGGCGCAACAGAAATCTGCGGCGATGGTATTGACAACGATTGCAGTGGCTCCGACGCCTTTGCATCATTATACCGCTCGGTTGGCTCAGGAGATTGGTCAACACCAAGCACATGGGAGAGTTCATGTGATAACAGCATTTGGAGTCTAGCACCACTTGCCCCAACAGGAGATAACTACAGCACAGCTAACCCTTATTTGATAACTGTTCAAGGTGACCACACGGTAACAGTAAATACCACGAGCACGACCAATTGCGCGAAAGCAGGAAGCTTAACCATTAACGGAACTGTTTCGGTAACTGGAAAACTCACGGTAGTGAATGCGTTGGTGAACAACGGAACCTTAACCATTAACAACGGCGGTTCTTTTGTACAAAACTCTACCACCACGGCTAACTCAGGAAATGGTACGTTCAACGTTAACATGACATTGTCAGGTAGCACAAATGCAGCAGGTACTGCTGCCAACGGACGCTATTGGTTCATCGGAAGTCCTATGAACAATACAGTAGCGGGTACCTTCTACGATGTTCAAGGTTTGGCTCGCTTGTGGCAATACAACGGATCTAACAACAGCTGGCCTTCTGTGGTATCCACGACCTTGTCTTCAAACAATGCTCTGAAACTTGTTCCAGGTATTGGTTACCTCTTCCGCGCAGGAGTTTCTAAGTCGTTTACCTTCACAGGAGGCACAAGCGAATTCAACAACAACATTACTACGAGCTTGTTGCCAGCATCGGCAGCTACAGGTTACCTTCCTGTAAATGGATACAGCAACTCTACCGGCTTTAAGTTTGTGTCTAATCCATACCCTTCTCACGTAGACTGGCACTTGGTAACCCGCACGGGCTTGAACGTGAGCTACTGGATCCGTACAGCAGACAACACGAACTACGAGAGTTACAACTTGTCTTCAGGTTTGAGCACGAACAACATCTCTGGTCAGACGACCCGCTTCATACCACCTATGCAAGGGTTTTACGTTTACTCGTTCAACACCACGCCAACCTTACGCATCGACAACACCGACCGCGTTCACTCAGGTAACGTGTTGCACACTCCAGAGTTCAATCAAGTTGTTCGTTTGAACTTGAACGACGGTAAGACAACCGACGAGACAGTGGTTTACGAAAACGAAAATGCAAGCAACGGATTGGAAGATTACGACACGTACAAAATGTTCGACACGCAACACCACCAGTTGTACATTATGGAAGGGATT
Source organism: Flavobacteriales bacterium (assembly GCA_044349305.1). Classification (GTDB taxonomy): domain Bacteria; phylum Bacteroidota; class Bacteroidia; order Flavobacteriales_D; family Sanyastnellaceae; genus CAIZGX01. The sequence goes on along the minus strand of JBIKRF010000014.1, from coordinate 5,095 downwards.
AAAGAACTTTCTATGGACGGATTGAAAGATGCGACTGCAAAACAAAAAGTAGATATGGGTATCCAAATCACTGCAGCAGGAACATACACGATCAATGCAACAGAACTAGGAGTTGAAGAAGACGTTGTGTTGGAAGACAAGTTCACACACACCTTCCAAGACATGAAGCGCAACAGCGCATATACTTTCGAAAGCAACGCAGGAACGTACAACAACCGTTTCGTTCTTCACTTCACATTGAATCCACAAACGGAGACTGAATTAGAAACAGTTACAGTAGGAGAAACAGAGCAAGAATCAGAAGGAGTGCAAGTGTACACCACCACCGGACAACAAGTGAAGGTTTGGGTAACGAACACTGCTGAGTTCCAAAACGCAACGGTGAAAGTTTACGACGCAATCGGAAACCTAATCGAAAGAAAGAACATGACTTCGAACGAACTTTACCTAAATCTAGACATCGCCAGCGGCATTTATGTTGTTGAAGTGACTGGAGCGAATAAGACGTTCACCAAAAAGGTGTTTATTACGAAGTAATCGACCCTACGGGATGACACAACACGTTGTGATGACAATCTGCGATTGATGACCTTCTTCGAAGGATGACCCTTCGGGATAGATAATGATTAAAAGGCCTGCGGATTTCCGTGGGCCTTTTTCGTAATGGTAAACATCCAGCTTCGCTGGTCATCCGCTCCGCGGTCATCATCGGAGATGTCATCACGACAGTGTCGTGTCATCGGCTTCGCCGTCATTGCAACTTCGTTGCGTTTGAATATTTTGAACAAAATGAAACCTTTCAACAAAAAGGAGAGTAAAGGAGAGATAAATACATTTTGTTATGGAAATTCTCCCAATTTTAGAAATGACAAAGTCCATTGTAAATGGGCACTCAGGAATTGTTACTTTCGCGGCCATGATTGTGATAAGGAATCCTGTTACGCAGGTAAGTGAAGAGTTTCTAAAATGGAAACAGCCGTTGACTTGCGAGGAATCGAATGCGATAAAAGTTAAATTGAATGAGTATCTAGATATTGATCCGGAAATCATTCAACGCGATATAAAAATTCAGGACCTAGCCGATTTGTTGGAAGTCCCGAAGTATAAATTATCTATCTTTTTCAGTCGAGATATGCTCATGCCCTACAAAGACTGGTTGAACAAACGCCGACTCGATTTATTCCTTATTCAATTGGAAGCGGGTGCGCTGAAGCGCTACTCTATCATGGGATTGGCAACGCGTTGCGGATTTCAAACCAAGTCGAATTTTTATTCGATTTTTAAGAAGTTTTGTGGGTGCTCTCCGTTTGAGTATATTGAAAATGTTTAGAACTGGCGTTAGATTCTACGAAAGATACTTTGTAAGATGTTTCACAAGAAGCTACGCTAGTGGATTATTTACCGTAGGTTCTTTTGAATAATCTTTCGCAGAATCTTGCTTCAGCATCTTACAAAGTATCTTGTAACACATCTTTCGAAGAATCTTGCGTGAGCATCTTACGAAGTATCTGACGTTTAGTTCAGTTTGTTTAGGTTAAAAAATCAGAGGCTTCGGCCTCTTTTTTATATGATGATTTTTTTGGGAACTTTGTTTATTTTGAATAGCCTTTCTAATTCGATTGATTTTTATCATATCTTAGTAAGACCTTAATTAAACAACTCTTTAAATGAAAAGTAGTCTTAAACTTTTTGTAAGAATTTTAACTTCAGTAATTCTTTTCTTTTCTTTTTATTCTGCGCAAGCGCAGACAGTAATTCAATCGGAAACCTTTGACGGCACTTGGACTTCTCCAGCCCCTGCAGGTTGGACAAGTAATAGAGGTGCAAACAATGCAAACGCATGGCATCGAAATGATTTTTTAAACAACTGGGCCTTCATTCTAGGAGGGAGTCCGGCCGGAGCGGGTGCCACTTCTACAACTTATTATGCTCGATTTCATTCTTATGGAATTACAAGTGGATTGGCCTCTTCATTAATCTCACCAACTTGGAATTTATCTGCGCAGGTGGCAAATATTGTTCAACTGAAGTTTTATTATATAAATCCCACTGGAACAGACAATTTAGTAGTTGCTTTTTCTTCTAATGGAGGTGCGAATTATACCACGGTTGGAACTACTTTGACTACTGCTGGATCATGGACTTTACAAACAATTAACATTGCGGCGACTTTTTTAACGGCGAATTTTAAATTGAGATTTATTGCAACATCAGATTTCGGTGACGATGATATAGGAGTTGATCAGGTTCAAATTGTATCAACTTCAACTGCGAGTTGTTCTGGGACGCCTACAGGGGGAACTGCTTCATCTGTGACAAGTGCCTGCTCAGGCGTTAACTTTTCAGTTACCAACACTGGTCAATCGACAGGTACAGGAATAACTTATTTATGGCAGTCTGGCACCTCAAACACAGGGCCATGGACGAACATTGGAACAGCAAGTGCAACATACACAGCGTTGACTGCGAATCAGACTGCAGCGAAATACTATCGATTGCTCACTACATGTACCAATAGTTCCACTTCAACTGGTTCCACTCCTACTTTAGTGAGCATGGGCGGAAATTGCACGTGTTTGCCTTACACGATTATTGTCCCAACCTATACTGCAGATGAAGACATTGGAAATGTAACCGTTGGGTCGCTTAATAACACATCAACTTGCACTCAAACAGGCACCGGACCTGCATCGAGTATTAATTTGTTCAGTAACTATAGCGGGTCTGGAGTTACAGTTCCAAACTTGCAGCAAGGATCTTCTACTAGTTTTAGTTTGACATCGATTACTTGCGGAGGAAATTACGATAACGGCTTTCAAATATATATAGACTGGAATCAGAATGGAAACTTCAATGATGTTGGAGAACAAATGTATTCTTCTGCGGTAAGCACAACCGGTCCGCATACAGAAACCGGAACTTTTACGGTTCCGTTAACAGCAACTTTAGGTTCAACACGTATGCGTGTGGTCTGTGTGGAAACCACTTTCCCTGACGCAACCAATTATGCCTCTACGGGTTATTTGTGGGGAGAAACCGAAGATTATTGTGTGAATATCACCGCGGCTCCCCCATGCACGGGTACTCCGACTTCAACAGCAGCGGCCTCTCCTTCCACTATGTGTGGTGGAAACACTTCCACACTCTCATTAACCGGTTTGGCAGGAACAGGAATTTCTTACCAATGGCAAAGTGGTACTAGCGCAACGGGTCCTTGGAGTAACATTACAGGAGCGACGGGTGGAACGTATACAACACCCACGCTATCTTCAACTTCTTATTTCCGTTGCAACGTGACTTGCTCCGGATCTGGAATCACCAGCGCCTCAAGCGTGACAACGGTGACTGTTACTCCCGCGCCTTCAGGAGCAACATTATCGAATCCGTTATTTGCGGGCATACTTGATTGCACCGGGTATTCAAATACCATGAGCAACGTTGCTGGTGCATGTATAGGAGACGATTTGGCTGCAGGAACAAATCAACCGAGCGAAGATATTTTTTACTTCTTCAATTTATCCAATGCAAATAACTTCAATGCCATTGTAAACATGTCGCATTGCGGTTCAGGATTCGACACCTATCTGCACTTGTTGACCAGTGCTGGTGGGCTCATTGTGGAGAACGATGACAATGGACCGCTATGTGGTGGTACAGCATCATCTATTCAAGCAACATTGGCTCCCGGATTTTATTATTTGGTGTCCGAAGGTTTTGGTTCCAATAGTGGGAATATTAATACACAAATTCAAATCGCACCCATTACAGGGACAGGATCTATAGCTGGATTGACGGCAGTTTGTCTTCCTTCAACCAATACCTATACTGTTTCCGGATTAACGAATATTACGGGAGCAATATGGACGGTTCCGGCAGGCGCTACAATTGTAAGCGGACAAGGAACGACTTCTATTTCTGTTTCTTTTCCGAGTGGTGCAGTGAGCGGAAATATAACATGTGTTCCGTATAACGGACCTTGTTCAAGCGCGACATTGTCGTTAGCAATTGCAACAAGCTCTCCTGCGGGAGACCCTTCGGTTTCTCCCACAGGTCAGTGGAATGTATATGCCTACAATGCCGGTGATGCGACAGGAGGAAGCGGTGCTTGGACGACCAATTATGCGGGATATTATTCTATTTCGAATTTGAGTTTCGATACTCAACCTGGACAAACCAATTCAACAGCGCAGAGCTGGGTGAACACTGCTTCTCCTTCAAGCGCTGCGGGATACTTGGGTTGTGCTGTTCAAGTAGACAATCATTCTTACATCTTCAAACGCACAGGAGTTCCAACTTGTGGAACCTATCGAATAGATGCATTGAATCACGATGACATGGCCATCTTATTTGTTAACGGAGCCGAAGTTTGGAGACACAACGGATGTTGCGATGTTCACTTAGGTGTTTGGACAGGTTACCTAGATGCTTCATCTGTTATTGAATATCGTGTTTCAGAGGGAGCAGTCGGATCTAATGCGGGATTGGCCTTCACACAAATTGCCACTACTGCTACTTTAACAGGAACCAATCCTCCATCTTGTTTGGTGAATGGAACCATAACTATTTCAAACGTAACTGGTGGTGCTTGTAATTTGCTATCAAGCGGATTTGGCTCGTTGCCTTCAAGCACTGCGGTGTCTGGATCTGCGGCTATTACTGGAGAGGAATGCGTAATTACAACAGCGGCGAATTCTTTAACAGGAGCGTGGGGATATACCCCGTTGATTCGTCCAAATGCTTTCGGATTAATCTACAATCAATTTATTGGAACGGGAACCGGTGCCGACGGAATGAGCTTCAGCTACGGTCCGTTTGCATACAACACAGGTGGAAGTGAGACAGGCTGGAACACCGGATTGGTGGTCTCTTTCGACACCTACAACAACCCAACTGGAACTACAAACAGTAGAATTTACTTGTCCTACAACGGGGTGGAATTCGCTTCAAATACACTGGGTGCTTTCAACTTAAGAACGGGCACTTACATTCCTGTTTCAATTAATGTAAATCAAGCCGGACAATTGACTTTGGTGGTGAACGGTGTAACAATCTTTAACAACACAGCTGTCCCTGCGGCATATTTAACAGCAAACAA
>JBIKRF010000174.1:0-2757 GCA_044349305.1 Flavobacteriales bacterium | reverse complement strand
CGCTTTTTATTGGATTAGGATCTGTTGTTGCAAGTGCGCTACCATGGATTTTCACCAATTGGGTTGGAATGAAAGACGAAGTCGGTCACGTGGGAATTCCTTCGAATGTGAAATGGAGTTTTTATATTGGGGCTTGCGCGTTTTTTCTTTTTGTTCTCTACACCGTAGTTACCTCGAAAGAGTATCCGCCAGTTGTAGATAAAAAGCAAGCTGAGAAAAAGAAAGTAGGTGTCATGGAAGGTCTGAATGAAATAGTTGACGCCATCATGAATATGCCTAAACGCATGAAGCAACTGGCTTTGGTGCAATTTCTTACATGGCCGGGTTTGTTTTTAATGTGGTTTTACTACACCCCCGCTGTAGGTGCTGATATTTTTGGAGGTAGTGCAGCCGATACTTCAGATCCTGCCCTGAGGACTTTGTATCAGCAAGGCACCGAGTTAGCTGGATTAACTTATTCCTTTCAAAATTTAATCACTTTTTTGTTTGCGATGTTCCTTCCAATACTGGCTAAACCCTTAGGACAAAAATTCACGCATCAGCTGTGCTTAACAGTTGGTGGATTTGGACTTATTTCACTTTCCTTTATTCACGGAGCTCAAAACCAAATTTTCTTATTTGCAGTAATGGGTGCTGTGGGTATTGCTTGGGCAAGTATTCTCTCAATGCCATATGCCATGTTGGCTGATTGCCTTCCTGAAAACAAGATCGGGGTGTACATGGGGATTTTTAATTTCTTCATTGTACTGCCAGAAATTATAGCGGCTCTTTCTTTTGGATGGGTAATGGAAACATTTTTAGATAACAACAGAGTTTTAGCTGTTTCAATAGGAGGCGGATTGTTGATTTTGGCTGGAATTTTAACCATGCGCATTAGCGACTCGAAGAACTCTTAGAACTATCTTTGAATTTCTAATTCGAAACGATAGTGGAGCTTGTATCAACTTTTCTTCCTACCCAATACGGCGACTTTGAAATTAAGGCGTTCGATAGCGGCAATGCCGAACTTCCGAACTTAGCTTTAATTCATCCAGCGTGCAATTTATCTGAGCCTGTTGTCGTTCGAATTCATTCGGAGTGCATGACAGGAGATGTCTTTGGTTCGCGTAAATGTGATTGCGGTGATCAACTGCACGCTGCGCTTAAACAATGCGGCGAAGAAAAAGGTGTTTTGATTTATTTACGTCAAGAAGGAAGAGGCATTGGTTTAGTAAACAAATTGAAGGCCTATCAACTTCAGGAAAAAGGAATGGACACCATTGAAGCGAATGAAGCGTTGGGCTTCGATGCCGATTTGCGCACCTTCGATCAGGCGGTAGAAATACTTTTGGAATTGGGAGTTCAGCGCGTGAAGTTGCTCACGAATAATCCGTTGAAGATGGAAGCACTTGAAGGCATAGGTTTTGTAAGCGTTGAACGTATTCCCCTGCACGGCGAAGAGTTCGATTCAAATAAAAATTATTTGAATACGAAGCGCGACAAAATGGGACACCAAATTTGATTCTTTCAACATGAATAAAAGCTTATTCATACTTATCGTAATCTTTTGCTCATTTCAATTTGTGAATGCGCAGAATTGCGATTACACCCCTTCCAAGAATATTCAGAAGTTGCTAGAAAAAGCGGCCGATGGAAAGAAATATACAAGCGATGAGCGCCTTGTATTTCTGGAACAAGCTTTAGAGCAAGACGCGGAATGTTTGCCGTGTATGTTGCAATTGGGGGAAATGAAATTCCTTCGTGCGAAAAGACAAGGTTCGGGTTTTGAAGAAACCATTCGTTTATACGAAGAGTTGAAAGCGAAGTGCGAAGAGTATCATTCGGAAATGTACTACTTCCTAGGTGCTATGCACTACGCAAATCAAGAGTATGACGAAGCCGCGGAATGTTTTGAGAAATTCTTACGTTTTCCAGACAGTGATCCTTCGAAATTCAATTCGAACTACGATAAAAAATACAAGGAAGTAGAAGAGGCTTTAATCTCTGTGAAAGCCTACAACAAGATCTTCAACGGAAACAAAGACTATGTCTTCAAACCGAAAAAAGTAACTGGTGTTTCAACGCCAAGCGATGAATACCTTCCCATGATTTCACCCGATGGCGAAATTTTATTCTTTACGCGATTGCTTATTAAGCAAGCCAAAGGTGATTTCACCAGTAAAGAAGTGGAGGAGTTTACTTGGAGTAAGCGCGTAGATATCAATGCGCAATTCGACAATGGACTGGCGCTTCCTCCGCCTTTCAACAAAGGCGGTTCATACGGAGGAGCAACGCTTTCAATCGATAACAAAGAACTCATCATCGCGAAGTCTAATCCGAATGCAAAAAACGCGAACAACATTGATTTGTTTTCAACCCGATTCGAACGCGTTACCAAAGATGACGGAAGCGTTGGTTATGTCTGGAGTGATTGGGTAAGTTTGGGTGAAGGAGTGAATACACCTGATGGCTGGGAAGCGCAGCCTTCCTTGAGTGGAGACGGACAAACACTCATCTTTGCGGCGGTTCGTCCAGAATGCACAAAAGACAATTCAGGAAACTTCAGTCATGATCTTTTCATGTCTCGCAAGCAATTCGACGGCACATGGGGCAAGTGCATACTTCTTCCGGCATCGATTAACACGAAGGGACAAGAGAAGGCGCCGTTCATTCACAGCGATAGTCATACGATTTATTTTTCGAGCGATGGACATTTGGGTGTTGGTGGAATGGATTTTTTCTACGCCAAGATGAACGACGACGGAACCTTCAGCGAAG
>JBIKRF010000081.1:0-10401 GCA_044349305.1 Flavobacteriales bacterium | reverse complement strand
TTTTGCTTTCGTTTTGAAGTGCAAGTGAAACCATTTGCGCTCGGTCGTTAGCAGAGGCCAAGGTGACGATTGATTTCAAAGGATTGTGCGGACTCACCACGAACCAGACTTCGTCGCATTTATCTGAATGCAGCGCCGCATGCCCCATGGCGAGATGTCCGTTGTGAACGGGATTGAAGGATCCGAAGAGTAGGGCTATATTCATTCGGCTAGAAAGTCGTTCACCAACTTCAATGCTTCCGCTTTTGCTACTTCTAAATTATCGTTCACCAAGCGCACGTCGAATTTGTTGGCGTAGGTTAATTCTAATCCAGCTTTCGAAACGCGTTGCTGAATTTTTTCTTCCGATTCGGTTGATCTGTTTTTCAATCGGTCCATCAATGCTTCCACACTCGGAGGCTGAACAAAGACTGCCAATGCGCGGTGATGGAATATTTCTTTGAGGTGAAGTCCGCCTACAACGTCAACATCGAAGATGACGTGCTTTCCCGCTTTCCAAATGCGTTCCACTTCGCTTTTGAGTGTTCCGTATTTCGTTCCCGCATAGACTTCTTCCCACTCAACGAATTCGTTGTTGTCTATTTTATTTTGAAATTCTTCGTTCGACAAAAAATGATAATCCTTTCCGTCTACTTCTTCTCCGCGACGTTCGCGCGAAGTGGCGCTTACGCTGAAAGCCAGCATGAGCGCGGGCTCAGAGAGCAAATATCTTACAAGCGTTGTTTTACCCGCGCCGCTAGGAGCAGAGAAAATGATAGCTTTTCCGTTGACTTGACTAGAGAACATTGTTGATTTGTTCTTTGATTTTTTCCAGTTCGTCCTTCATTTCTACAACCATACGTTGCATAGTGGCATCATTGGCTTTCGATCCAATGGTGTTGATCTCTCTTCCAATTTCTTGAGAAATAAATCCAAGTTTTCTTCCTTGCGCACCACCGTTTAATTCTTCGTTGAACATTTCGCAGTTCGAAAGCAGACGTTGCAATTCTTCCGATACATCGAGTTTTTCCAAATAATAAATCAACTCCTGCTCGAATCTGTTCTCGTCTATTTTTTCCTTCCCAACCAATTCATCCAATTGCGCTTTAATGCGCTCTCTCGTTTTTTCCTTACGCTCTTCCATAGGCGCAATAAGGTCTTCACGCAAACGAAGAATATTCGCAATGCGCATTTCAAATTCTTTTTGAAGCTTAGCGCCTTCGGCTTGTCTGTAGTTTTCGAAAAGATCGAACGCTTGCTTTACCAGTGCAGCAATGCTGTTCCATTCGTCTTCTGTAGGCTCTGCCTGATCGAACTTCATGACTTCGGGCATGCGCATGAGCGTGGCCAAGATGTCGGCTGAACCGAGGTCTTTTCCTTCCTTCCAAATTGAAAGTTCGTTGTAGTACGAATTCATTAAGTCGGTGTCGAGGTGCATGCGTTTTTCGCCGCTGTTGTTTTCAATATAAATTGAAACCTCTGACTTTCCGCGAACCACGAGCTCTCCGTACGTTGAACGCAATTCCAGCTCTTTGTCGCGATACACACTTGGAACACGAACGCTTAAGTCTAGTCCTTTGCTGTTGAGCGAGCGCACTTCAGCGGAGAACTTTTTGGTTTCTTTCTGAAGTTCGGCTTTACCGTAGCCGGTCATAGATCTTAACATGTGTGCAATTTTGCATGCAAAGATACAACATTGAACATTGGAGGTTAAAGAATGTTGTTTTCCTTTGCAGATGAAATGAAAATGAAAAAGACCGCTATTCTTCTTGTGAACTTGGGTTCACCCGACGCACCAACGCCAGGTGCTGTTTACAGATATTTAACTGAATTCTTAAATGACCCTCGCGTTATTGATGTTGCTGCTATTGGAAGAGCCATTTTAGTGAATGGAATTATTGTTCCTTTCCGTCACAGAAAAAGTGCTGCAATTTATAAGAAACTTTGGACCGAAAACGGTTCGCCTTTGATTCATTATGGAAAGAGAAACAAGGAGCAATTGCAAGCGCGTTTTGATGAAAACGAAACGAAAGTTTTCTTAGCTATGCGTTATCAAGTTCCGAGTATAGACAATGCTCTTCGCGAGATTGAAGAGTGGGGTGCAGAGAAGATTGTAGTATTGCCTATGTTCCCACAATACGCATCTGCCACAACTGGAAGTGTGCATGAAAAAGTGATGCAAGTAATCTCGAAGTGGTGGAGTATCCCTGAGGTGGTTTTGATTTCTCAGTTTTACGACGAGCCCTTGTACATTCAAGGATACGTAGACAATGCGAAGCAATTCGATTTGAAGGAATACGATCGAGTGCTGTTCAGTTTTCACGGATTGCCTGAACGTCAGTTAGACAAATTATACGACGATAACAAGTGTCGCAATCACAGTTGCGAGCATGAGATTAACGAAGAGAATCACATGTGTTACAAGGCAACGTGTTATGCTACTGCTCGTGCAATTGCGGCGGGAGTAGGACTTTCTGAAAGTGAATACACGGTGTGTTTTCAGAGCCGCTTAGGCAAAGGATGGATTGAACCTTTTTCAGACGACATCATTAAGGAATTGGGAGATAAAGGAGCGAAAAAGCTCTTGGTATTTTCTCCGGCGTTCGTTGCAGATTGTCTAGAAACAACCATTGAAATTGGAGAAGAATACCAAGAGCTTTTTGAAGAACACGGCGGCGAAAAAGTTCAACTTGTTCCAAGTTTAAATGACTCGGAAGTTTGGATTGACGCTATGGAAAAGATTCTTCGTGAAAGAATTTAAATCAATGCGTGAATGAAGTTTGCTGTTTGTTTCAATCCGTTTTGTCTTAGTTGATTCAACACTTCGAACTCATCTAAATCAGGATTCTTTTTATTTAGAACCATCTCACGAAATGCTTTTAAAGCTTCAACGGGATTGAGATCAATGACATCTGTAATGAAGTCGTCAGGTGCTTTAGCTTTAATGTTAAAGGTGTCAAGATAATCATGCGGAAAATCTTTGAGATTGTGAGTGACTATTACGTCGGCTTTGGCTTTAATAGCGGCTGCCAGGACGTGATTGTCTTTAGGATCCGGAAGGTTTAGGGTCGGTATTAGAAATTCATAATTCTCTACAATTGCATCAGGAAAGGCTTTCTTCGTCAGAGAAATGCTATTTTTAATTTTGCTTTTTTCAATACCCTTTGACTCAAATACTTTCTCCCACTCAAAGAAAATATGGTCACTCCAAAGCGGAGTGTACATATCGAAATGCGCAAACCAAAAAAGTAAATCTCGGATTACAATCGGATAAAGCACATTCGTATCAAGTAAAGCTTTGAATTGAACACTATGAATCATATAGTCCGTTTTCTTCGTCGTGATTCATGAGTGCGATGAGATTCTTTTTCTGTTCGTCCTTCATCTGTTTATGATAGGCCATCAGATGTTCGAATTTAATCCTACGGTGTTTCCCGATTTTGGTGAATTCAATTTTACCTTGCTCAAGAAGTTTTATCAAATGTGGCCTTGAACACCCAAGAATTTCAGCTGCTTTTTGAGTGGTGATTTCTGCGGCCATTGGAACAACCGAAATAGGGTTTCCTTCGCTCATTGCTTTTAGAATTTTCTCTAAAAGTTCTAAGGCTCGCTTAGGAACAACAATTTTTTCGTTGGTTTCTTCAATTTCTAATTCAGCACTGTCAGTATGAAGTTGTTTAACAGCTGTAGCGAATGAAGTGTAGTACTTCAAGGCCATGCGCTGCTCGGCTTTCGTAGGTTTTGTATATTTTTCAGTTTGTAACATCGCAAGAATAATTTCATGCAAATATAAACGAAATAAACAAAATAAACGAAATATTCGAAACGAAAGTTATTGCTTCAATAGTACCGCTGTCTGCTTAGCCCCATTCACGTAAACGGAAAGAAGATAAGTTCCTGTAGCAAGTGATTCGGTGTTGATCATCGTCTGATTTACACCCATTCCTTCCGATAGTTTTCTTCCAGTTAAATCGTGGATTTCGTAGTTGAATTGACCTTCCACTTTCAACGTTAATTCATTCAACATGGGATTCGGATACGCTTGCACGTTAAACGCATTTTCTTCACCCACGAATTCGATCCAGTCGTTCATGTTGTAGGTGGTGTTCGTGATAATGGCAGGATTCCAATCGAAGAAGATGTAAGCCGTGTTGGTTACCTCACTGTACAATTCATTATTCGGAGTTTCGCGAATGCGGAAGGTTAAATGTCCTTGACTCAACTCTTGACTTACGCTGCTATCTGGAAGCCAGATGTTGTTGAATTCAAATCGAAGAATTCCGTTGCCCAAATTAACCACATTCATTTCATGTGTGGTGTTTAGTAGTTGAAAGGTAGACCAGTCTAATTCAGTATCGAGTGTATCGATGATATAAATGTTTTGCGCAGGTGCAGTTCCAGTGTTTTGAAAACGAATGGTGTATTCCAATTCATCATCAATTCCATAAGCAATGGTACTTTCTTGGAAGCCATTGCCTACCAATTCGTAGAACGATTTTTTGAAAACATTTTTGTCATTCGGATCGTAACTGTTTCCAACGATTTGCATAAGTCCACCGCTGTTGTTTCCTTCGTAGCAATCGGTTCCGTTCGATGAAGAAATATAGGAAGAGAACACATGCTGCTCACCGTTAAAGATTCCGCTAGGAACAATGAAGTAGAGATAGTCTGTGGTAGAGAATGAAGTCTGTGTGGAGTTGATGGTCCAAGTGATAGAGTTTCCGTTGATCACATAATTCGGATTCTGAATCGATGAAGTAACGAGATTAACTCCAAGTGGCCAGTTCAACGTAAGGGTATAGGGTGTCGCACCTGGACCATAATTCCCCCAATTCAAGCGAATGGTTGCGGTTTGATTTTGATAGTAACCAATCCAAGGAGTTACCGTAGTCCATAAATCCGAGCAAGGTGTTACATTTCCCGCGCAATACACACCGATAGAGAGTGGTTGCGTTATGTAAGTCATGGAACCGTTAATTCCGAAGACATTGTTATTATTCGGTAAGGTGCTTCCGTTGTCGGTTAACCACGTTGAACTTACGGTTGCCATAGCCATGCTGGTTACACCGTAGATAGAACCGCAGTAATGAAAGTATCCGCTCGAATCTGAATAAACAGTTACGCTACTTGAATTCATTGTTGTCCATCCCAAGGTAATTGGAACACCCATCAATGGCGCTTCACCCACGTTCTGAATCCCATTTCCGTTCGCATCGCAATAAATATATCCGCTGTAACATAAGTATGGATATGGATTGAAGTTTGTGCATTGGATTGGAATGTTGTTCAAGGTTTGTGAGCCTCCTGCTTGGCAATCTAACCCAACAACGTCAATAATAGGATAGCTGGTCGTATAACCCATATTGGCGAGGTAATTTGGGCTAACCGATACAGTTAGTGAATCGCCTGAAAATCCTACGACATCAACACCATAGTAGCCGGCGGTATTCGTTGTAACGGTTGTAACACTTCCGGTCTCTAAATTACTTACAGTAACAGGAGCGTTTGAAAGCACGTATTCACCGCTCTCATACATTCCGTTATTGTTTCCGTCGCAATAAACGTATCCTCCTGTGCACAAGATCCCTGTAGCAACTTGGAAGGTCATACATGTATCAAACACGCATCCATTGTTGAACGTTGCGTTCAGACACGCTTCAACATAGTTTACTCCAAAGGTATTTGTTAAGTAAGCATTTGACTGAGTAGAAAATTGCCCCGAACCCATCGCTTGTCCATTTTGATCATACGGAGTGATGGTCCATTGGAAGCTTGAAATACTGCTGTTCGATGTTGTGGAAAACGCCATGCCGTTGTTCGGTAGATACGTTTGTACGATACTCGTTGCACAAGGTGGCGTGGCAATGCAATTCAACACAATTGAAATCGTGTACGCACCGTAACCTTGAGAGTAGAATTGATTGTATGAGGTTGGATTTACTGTGTATCCGTTTTGTGAAAGCCAATTTTGATCAATAATCACCATTAAATTTCCAGACGGCATTCCTGTTACAGTATTTGTTCCGTTGAACAACGAAATGATTTGCGGAGAACCTGACCACATGTGCATGATGGTCGCTGGAACAGGTGTGGTAATGGTTTGCTCAGCAACACCATCGCCATCGCAATCTAAACCAACGAATGAATACAATTGAATGGAACATCCACCTATAACAACCGTCAATAGGTTATTCGCGGTTGTTTGGTTTTGCGGATTGTAAACTGTTGTAATAATTTGATAGGTCCCAGGAGCGAGGTAGTGATGGCTAACTGCTGGCGACAGGGTGATTTGCGATCCAGAAGTACTTGTTCCTCCTGAGTGTGTTGTTGTGGTTCCATCGCCCCAATTAATGGAAACAGAAAACTGAAATCCTGTGAAGTTGGCACCTTCAATGATTTGATGAATTTCCAAACCACTTGTCGCGGAAGGAGCCGTCAATGCAGAGAATGACATGGCAACAGTAGAGTCACAGTAGTAATCTGTTATTTGATTGCTTTGAGCGGTTAATCCGGTAATTTGAAATTGAGCAAATGCACCCAATGAAAGAGTACTGAATAATAGAAGGAAAAGGTAACGCATGGTTAAGGGGTTTTCAATAAGACGTTTATTTTTCAGTTTTGGTTGCCTGACCAATTCTCCAACGCAAGCCCACGTAGTAATTCGCACCGAACATAGGGCCGTATACTTGCGAGGCATCGAAGAAATTAGAAGATGGATCTTCACTCAAGTGTATGGGATGATGAATCATATATCCGGTTAAATTTTCTCCACCCGCATAAAACTCTAAATTCTCTTTTAAGAAAAACGAAACTTGTGCATTCAATGTCCAATAGGCATTACTGTACAAGCTATTGGCAATGCCAACGTCTGATTGATTCGCTAATCGCTGCGGGCCTAACCAACGCGCAGTGAAATCGAAATTCCATTTTTGCGATTTAGCATTTTCCTTCGTGGCGTAAGCGAGGTTAATGAATACGCGGTGCTTCGCGACAAGTGGACGCTCTTTTAGGCCGTTGGTGTAAGTCGTTTGTGCATCGAGCCAGCGATAAGCCAATCGAATTTCACTGCGTTTAATTGGACTGAAAGTGAAGTCGGTTTGAACGGCATTAGCAAAGCTTTTTCCAGATAAATTATACAAGGAAAAAGTTCCTGCAGTTTCATAATCTGCAACCAATTGATGTTGGAAGTTCGTATGAAAAGCATCTACTGTGAAAGTTGCCGTGCGGTGAAACAACTTCGTGTTGTGAACCAACACAATTCCGCTGTTCAAGGCTTCTTCCATTTCAAAACCGAATGGATATTCGGTCGTGGCATTCGTTGGTAAATTCCACGTTCTATTTCCCGCAAGAGCAGAAAGATGATCGACTACCATTTGTGGCGAGCGGTATGCTTTTCCTGAACTGATTTTCACACTTGTTTTTTCCGTAATGGAATAACGCGCGTGAATGCGCGGAGTGAAAAGCATTCCGTATAAATTGTTGTTGTCTTCGCGAAGGCCTGCAACGATTTGCAATTTCTCGGTTGGATTCGCATTCAACTCACCGAATACACCGTAAGTGGTTTCCACACGGTTCAAATTTCCAACAAAAGAAGTAAGCGATTCGCGGTAGTCGTCGGCCGTAGCAGATGCCCCAACGGTAATGTTGTATCCTTCTGCAATTTCATTTGCGAACAATAAATTCACACGTGCACTCTTCTGAACACCATCGTAGATGCGGTTTCCATATAGTGCATGTTGCTTGTTGTAGCCGATGTTTATCTGGCTACCAACACTTTTATGCCCATGCTCATCGAATAGATATCCGGTTTTCGCAGTGAATTCAGTATGTTCTGTTTGCGAGTTAGAAATCCAAGGGTTGTTCGGAGAAATTGTTCCGCGGTAATGGCTAATTTGACCGCTCTCGGTGTTGAATTGTCCGTATGAAAATCCGTATTCACCGCGCAATCCTTTTGCTCCTGTGTATTGCCATGCGTTGCGAAGCAAGTAGTTTTTAAAAAGCGGATTATCAAGAAATCCGTCGTTGTTGGTGTCGTACAATTTCTGCGCAGAAGAACCATGTACCTGCAATTGATAATTCCATTTTTCACCAATCGCCTGATTCGAAAGAATGTTCGTTTCGTAGCGTCCTGCCGAACTCGCATACATATTCAAGAACAAACGTTCTTTCATGGTGGCCGCTTTGTGTGCCACGTTTATTTGTCCAGTAACACCTTCGTATCCGTGCACCACAGATCCTGCACCTTTCGCAATGGAGATGGAATTGATCCACGGTCCAGGAAGAAAGCTC
The DNA here is from genome assembly GCA_044349305.1 of Flavobacteriales bacterium. Lineage (GTDB taxonomy): Bacteria > Bacteroidota > Bacteroidia > Flavobacteriales_D > Sanyastnellaceae > CAIZGX01. Next base: position 2,133 of record JBIKRF010000081.1, on the reverse strand, counting down.
AATCCCAAGGTGCTTGAAATTCCGCGCACAGCGGGCATGTTATCGAAAAGTATTTGGGTGTATTTTCCATCTAAGCCCAACATTTTAATCTGACGTGTTCCTGTGATTCCGTCGGTGAAAGATGCATCTACTGAACCGTTGGTTTCGAAGCTTTCAGAAAGGCTGCAGCACGCTGCTTTGCACAACTCCTTTTCGTTCAAGACTTGAAACGTTTGCGGATCTTTTCCGTTGATGTGTGTTCCTCCATCATGCTCGTCAATGTGAATGGTTCCGAGTGTGCTGTTTTCACGCAGATTGAATTTCACTTCTCTGATTGTACCCAATCCCGGGTCAATAAAAAGTGAATCGCTGAAATGACCGGTGGAAGTGACCATGAGCCATTTTGCTTCTTTCGGAATACCAATAGAGAATTCCCCTTCCGCATTCGTAACAGTTCCGAGTTGTGTGCCTTTGTAATAGACCAACGCGTACGCGGGGTTTCCTTCGTCGTCTAAGACAACACCTTTGACCTGCGCTTGGCCAATATTCCAGATTGAAATACTGGCTATTAATGCAATAATGTATTTCATGGTTTAAGGATGTTGTTCCATGCTTCTGTACTTGCAGCAGCCGTGCACGCGATCGTATTGCGCATCGGTTGCGTTCGACTTTTCGGTGTCGTATCCAGCGGCATTGATCAGCGAATGAATTTTATCAAGCGTAATTTTCGTCGGATTAAAAGTAATTTCTAATCGATGCGTGGTTAGGTTGTAATCATAGGCGACTACACCTTTCACATCAACTGCTTTTTCAATGGTGGTTTCGCACATACCGCATGCACCGGCTACCCAGAAATTTGCAGTTGTGTTTTTTGTTTTTTGCGCAAACGCGCTGAATGAAAGCATGCATAAAGCAAGCACAATTATGTTTTTCATTTTTAAGAAGATTTTTGATATTTAACATTTCTATTCTATCCACTTCGTGGACTAATCCCGAAGGGACATATCCACTTCGTGGACAAATCCCGTTGGGATACATCCGCTTTGCGGACTAATCCTGAAAGGACAAATCCACTTCGTGGACAAATCCCGTTGGGATACATCCGCTTTGCGGACTAATCCTGAAAGGACAAATCCACTTCGTGGACAAATCCCGTTGGGATACATCCGCTTTGCGGACTAATCCTGAAAGGACAAATCCACTTCGTGGACAAATCCCGTTGGGATACATCCGCTTTGTGGACTAATCCTGAAAGGACAAATCCACTTCGTGGACAAATCCCGTTGGGATACATCCGCTTTGCGGACTAATCCTGAAAGGACAAATCCACTTCGTGGACAAATCCCGTTGGGATACATCCACTTTGTGGACTAATCCCGTTGGGACTTTTCTGCAACAGAAAAGTGAATACCGCTCAAAGACTATTGGGACGAATGATTTGGGTTGAAGGACGGCTGACGTGCAATTTCCTTCAACATAAAATAAAAAATAACTAGGCTCAGGAGTAGAGGCAATTAATTGCGGAGCAGAAGGAGATGCGCATTGCTCGTGTTCGCTCTCGTATTGAAGGGCGATAAGCACATCTTCCGAGCAGCCTTCGGAATGGCAACAACCTTTGTGATCGGAGTGAGAATCGTCGTGATGCTCGTCGCCGAATTCGAAGAAATGAATGGCTTGTAATTTTCCACAACAGAAGTGCAGCTTGGCTTCCAGACCGAAAGACATTAGGCTGTATAGGCCCAAGATAAATATCAGGGTGAGCTTCCGCATATTTCAAAGGTAAAACATCTTTTGATGTATTTGGACGTTGTACCTTTGCATTCTAAAATAAAAGAATCAATGAGCAATTCTATGGATATGTCAGATGTTCTGATCAAATTGGGAATTCAAGCGGAAAATCTTGGAACCAGCACAGGACAGAACTTTTTCTCGAACGGAGATTTAATCACGTCGTATTCTCCAGTAGATGGAGAAGAGATCGCGAAGGTGCAAACCACAACAAAAGAAGATTATGAGAAGGTGGTGATTACTGCCTTGGAAGCATACAAGACATGGCGCCTCATGCCCGCTCCAAAGCGTGGCGAAATTGTTCGTCAGTTTGGAAATCGCCTTCGCGATTACAAGCAAGAGCTTGGAATGTTGGTGAGTTATGAA
>JBIKRF010000173.1:0-2774 GCA_044349305.1 Flavobacteriales bacterium | reverse complement strand
AAATGTTCAGCATATCTTCCCCTATCTTACCTTTTCTTACCTTTTCTTCTCTATTCTCCTCGTCCAACTTCCATGAGCTGAGATTTGGAGCATTCTCCAAAATCCCTTCAGCAAGCGTAATAGCCGTGCCGCTGGGTTTGTCGAGTTTTGCGGTGTGATGAATTTCTTCAATGCTCGCTGTGTACTCTGGGAATTTCGACATAACTCGTGCAAGTTCTTTATTCAGATGGAAAGTAATCTGAACGCCAATGCTGAAGTTCGTAGCTGAAAGAAGCGCGTTATTCGATTTCATTTTTGAAATCACTTCGTCGTACTGTGCATACCACGCGGTCGTTCCAACTACTACGGGTACGTTTGCTTCAAAGCAAAGCGCAATATTTTCCGAACATTGTTCAGGGCTGCTGAATTCAATTGCCACATCTGCTTGCGACAACGTTTCAATTGTTGCAAGATTTTGAGAATTGAATTTCCCAACGCACGTGTGTCCATACTCGGAAAGCAAACCTTCTATTGCTTTGCCCATCTTTCCATATCCCAACAATGCAATTTTCATCAGTGAATATTTAAAGTGAAATGAAGCCCCGTAAACCGCGGCGAGACAACAGGTGTGTAATTCAACGAAAGGTTTGGGCTAACGTCGAAAGAAAATAAATGGGCGTCGACATTGGCGTCAATAATCTGAAGGGCGTATACGCCAACAAGACTCATGTAACTGATGTCTAAAAGTTTTTTGTACGCGAGTTGATTGGAATTTAATGAACTGTTTGAGAGACCTTCAGCCCGTCCAGTAGGGTTGGTATTGGGGTCAGTGTCGTTGAATGCGATATAGGCTTCTTTCCAAAAACGGTAGTTTTTAGTGTTGTCTGAAATGAAGTAAATACAAGTTCCCAGTCCAGCGTATACGATTGGGACTTTCCAATATTTGTGATTGAAAATTTGACCACTACCGGGAAGAATTGCGGAGAACAGTGTTGCTTTAAGTGCACTGTGGGGTTGGTTCCATTTCAACTTAAATTTTGAACTGTCAGAAACAGCGACAGCATTGCTTTGGGCAATGCTGTGCGATGCAATGAGCATAAGAAGTGCGATGAACGCGTGCTTCATAATTACGAATTAAGGCCGAGCATAGAAATAATACGCTCTAAATCGTCGTCGGTGGTAAATGGAATTTCAACCTTCCCGACGCCGCCTTCATTGCGGGTGACTTTTGCTTTTTTTCCGAAACGCAATTTTAAGTCGGCTTGCATTTTCTGAACTTCCAAGGGCATGAGGTTCGTTTTAGAAGCGAACAATTTTGGAGCGTCTTCTTCTTTCACCAATTCTTCAACTTTGCGAACGCTTAAATCTTTTTCAAGAATTAATTTGAAAATCTTTAGTTGTTTGCTTTCAGGTTCGGCATTGATTAACGCACGTGCATGTCCCATGCTTATGCGCTTTTCAATGATGCCCAATTGAATCTCAGGAGGAAGGCGAAGTAAACGAACGTAGTTGGTAACCGTGGTTCTGTCTTTACCCACTCGATCTGCAAGTTTGTCTGTTGTAAGGCTGCACTCTTCCATTAGGCGTTTGTAGCTAATGGCAATCTCGAGTGCATTCAGGTTTTCACGTTGAATGTTTTCAACTAACGCCATTTCCAACATGCCCTGGTCGTCTGTTTCACGAATGTAAACAGGCACCTCTGTGAGGTTTGCCATTTGGCTTGCTCGGAAACGACGTTCTCCAGAAATGATTTGGTATTTCTGAGAAGAAACTTTACGAACGGTAATGGGCTGAATTAATCCAAGTTCACCAATGCTGGTTGCCAGTTCAATTAACGCGTCGTTATTGAAGTCCTTACGCGGTTGATAAGGATTTGCTTCAATTTGAGAAATGCTTAATAATGAAATAGGTCCAGCAACGTGTCCAACTTCTTTTTCGTTTATTGGAGGTGCCGCTTGTGAAACGAGTTCGCTTTTAGTCGATACTGGAGAATGCTCCAATAGGGCGCTTAATCCTCTTCCTAATGCTTGTTTCTTACTCATGATCTACTGGAATGTATTTTTCGTCGCTGCCCATCTTCGTTAAATTATTTTTTTGAAGAAGCTCACGCGCCATATTCAAATAGTTCACCGCTCCCTTACACGAGGCGTCATGCATAATCACCGTTTGACCAAAGCTAGGCGCTTCTCCCAATGTAGTGTTGCGGTGAATTAAAGTGTCGAATACCATGTCTTGGAAATGCATACGCACTTCTTCCACTACTTGATTGCTCAAGCGAAGACGGGTATCGTACATCGTTAACAGAATACCCTCAATGGTTAATTCTGTATTTAATTTTTGTTGAACAATTTTAATCGTGTTCAATAATTTCCCCAATCCTTCCAAAGCGAAGTATTCGCATTGCACGGGTACAATTACGCTAGCAGAAGCAGCCAAGGCGTTAACGGTAACAAGTCCTAAAGAAGGTGAGCAGTCTATAATAATGAAATCGTAGTCGTCTTTTATTTTATTCAAAGAACCGCGAAGCATGTATTCGCGACTCGGCATATTGATAAGCTCAATTTCAGCTCCAACCAAATCGATGTGTGAAGGAAGAAGGTCGAGGTTTGGACTTTCAGTTGTAATGATAATATCTCTCGGATCTACGTCATTAATTAAGCATTCGTAAATACTCGTTTTAACCGTGTTCGGATCAACTCCTACACCGCTTGTCGCGTTGGCTTGCGGATCTGCGTCTACCAATAACGTTTTGAATTCTAAAACGCCCAAAGCTGCAGCAAGGTTAATGGCCGTAG
>JBIKRF010000172.1:0-2777 GCA_044349305.1 Flavobacteriales bacterium | reverse complement strand
TCTCTGCACGTTACGGTGGAAAAAAACACAGTGTTTATTTTTCTTTGGGTTACGACGACAATCAAAGTTTCTTGATCGGAAATAGTTACAAGCGTATTTCTGCCCGTGTTAACCCAGAATTCCGTTTGGGAGATAAACTTAGATTAAACTTATCACTTTCAGGAACTCGCGGATTGAACAAGCGTGTTGATGCTGCTTGGTCGGGCGGTCTGGGTGATGCCATGTCGAACGCCTTGCCTTATTATCCAGTTTATCATACCGACACCACGTTCAATGCAGCTGGAGAAGTCGTAAATAAACCTGGAGATTATTTCTATTGGAGAGATGAATTCGGAAATGTGAAGAATCCGGTTGCCTACAGAGAACAATTGCGTTGGACAACTATTGAAGATCGTGTCATTAATACAGGTCGTTTAATTTACATGCCGAAGAAAAACTTGTTTATCATTGCTACTGGAGGAATGGATTGGATGCATATTGGAGAAAACAGATTGACTCCAGCGAGTTTCGATTTATCTAACGGTCAAGGCAGTTACAGCAACGATCAGCGTTTAGTTCGCAATTACAGCTATAACATCACTGCTGAATACAGTAAAGAGCTAATGCCTGATTTAAATGCTTCTCTTCTTATTGGACATGAGTTGCAGCACTCGAAGACCGAATATATCAATGACTATATTCCAAACCTAGACGGAACCGTTGCTGAGTTTTCAGACGTTGAAAACAACCCTGATACACGCGTTCGTACTGTTGGAAATCCTAATCAATTTAGTTTCTTAGGATTCTTTGCGAAATACAACATGAACTATAAATCGAAGTATTTCTTTGAAGCAAGTATTCGCCGTGACGGGAGCTCTCGATTCGGAGTAAATAATAAATTCGGAAATTTCCCTTCAGCATCTTTGGGTTGGATTATTTCTGAAGAAGGCTTCCTTAAAGACAGTAAGACGATCAACTACATGAAATTGCGTGCTAGTTATGGACTTACAGGGAATTCAGATATTCCTGCAAACGCACAATATGCTTTGTATAGCGCTGCTAACAATGGTATTTATTACAACCAGAATCCTATCCTCTTCCCTACTCAAGCGGGAAATGCTGATTTGAGATGGGAAACAACAAACAATTTCTCTGTTGCATTAGAAACAGGATTTTGGGAAGACCGTTTAACTGTTACAGTGGAAGGCTACAGAAAATACAGCCGCGATGTACTTATGAATGTAAGCTTACCAGCAAGTACCGGATTCACAAACTTCTGGGATAATGTTGCAGAAGTATTGAATGAAGGGATTGAGTTAACTACCGTTTTCAACTGGACGAAAAACACGAAGTTTACGGCTCGTACAAGTGCCAACTTCTCTTACAACTATAACGAATTAGTGAGTATTGGAAATTACACTCCCGACGCTGTATCGGGTGGAACAAATGATTCTCGCGTTCTTGTTGGAAAGCCTATTGGGTCTTTCTACCTCGTTGCTTTCGATCACATCGATGCGCAATCTGGTTTACCTGTTTACCTTACGCCTGATGGAAATTACACAACCGATTACGATAATAGCATTCGCAACTATGTTGGAAACGGATTGCCAAAAATGATGGGCGGATTAACTCAAACATTCGGTTGGAAAAATTTCAGTCTATCTGCTTTATTCACATACAGCCTTGGTGCACGAATCTTCGATTCAAGTGCTAAGCGTCAATTGGGTGTTGTATCGAGTTGGAACATGCGTGATGAAATCTTAGATCGTTGGACGGAACCTGGTGATGAATCTACCTTCGGAAGATTGACATTAGACGAAACCACTTACGGATTGCCAGATGGGTTCCCTTGGTGGAACACTTCATTGTTCATGTACAAAGCAGATTATTTGCGATTGAGAAATTTATCTTTGGACTACACCTTCCCGAACGAAGTGACCAAGAAAATGAAAATGACCGGATTAAACATTGGTGTTAGCGTTACTAACCTGTTCACCATTACGAATTTCCCTGGATTAGACCCTGAGGTAGTTCGTGACTTCGAAAACGCTCAAGATAGAAATCTAAGTCCAAACGTGACTTACTTAACACCAATGCAAGAGCGTAGTTTTAATATCCGCTTAAACGCTAACTTCTAATTCTAACGAACATGAAAAAGATATCATACTTGATTTTAGCTATTGGATTAGCTCTAGGAATTGCCTCATGCGAAAAAATGTTAGAATATCCACCGGAAGGTGCAATCTTAGCAGAAGATGCATTGAAAACTCCTGATGATGCTCAAAGACTTCTAAATAGTTGTTACGACGTGCTAGCAAATTTGTTCGATGGAAGATATCAGAACATTTGTGAACTGATGAGCGACAACATGGCTGAACCGAACGGCTTGGATTTCAACGCCATTTATAACAGGGAAACAAACTTCTTCACCCCTACTACAAACGGTGTTTACAGTGATTTCTACTACGCTATCTATCGTTGCAATTCTTTAATTAAAAATTTCGACTTAATTGAAGGACTTTCTGAATCTGAACGTATAAGAATGGAGGCCGAAGCAAGATTTATTAGAGCTTTTTGTCATTTTAGCGTTGTTAAAGTCTGGGCACAACCGTATGGCTCTTCACCAAACAATTCTCATTTAGGAATCATAATAAAGAAAGATGCCAGTAACGAACCCATTCCAAGAAGCACTGTTGCTGAGTCCTATGCCTTTATTTTGGAAGATCTGCAATATGCTTTAGATAACCTTCCAGGGACCAATGGGAATTATGCTTCACAGCCAGCAGCAGCAGGTCTCA
>JBIKRF010000095.1:0-8835 GCA_044349305.1 Flavobacteriales bacterium | reverse complement strand
ATTTGTGATAAGTCAAACTCACATCGCAGTTCTTACACTCGGGCGTGTAATGACACATTTCGCATTCCCAAAGCGGCGTATAGCCTCTTCGGTTTTGAAACAAAATAACTTGCTTTCCAGCCTTCACTGTTGCGTCTATTGCTTCTAGCAAAACAGAAGAAAAGACTCCTTGCATGCGCTTCGCTTGAAGCTCTGAGCGAAGGTTTACAAAATTTATTTTAGGTTGAACGGCATTGCCATAACGCTCGAACATTTCAACCAGCTGATACTTGTTTTGTTTCGCGTTGAAGTACGATTCCAAGGAAGGAGTTGCGCTACCTAACACCACTTGTGCGTTTGATAAAACACTCAACTTTATGGCAGTGTCTCTCGCATGATAACGCGGAGCGGGATCTTGTTGCTTGAACGTTCCTTCGTGCTCTTCGTCGACAATGATTAAACCTAAGTTTTCAAAGGGAAGAAACACACCCGAACGTGCAGCCAATACCACATCGAATCGATGCAAATCTGAATGCACCCGATGCCATACTTCCGTGCGTTCATGGGTGCTGTAGCCGCTGTGGTACACACCAACGCGTGTTCCAAAATATTTCTGAATGCGGTCAATTAAATGCGACGTCAACGCAATTTCAGGAACCAACAACAACACTTGTCTTCCTTGTTGAATTTGCTCTTGCATGAGGTGTAAATACACCTCGGTTTTTCCGGAAGAGGTTACTCCGTGCAGTAGCGTAACTCCTGCATGGGATTTTATTTTTTCAAAAGCAGTCTGTTGCAATTCACTTAAAACCGGAAGTGGTAGCAGTTCATGATCTCCAGTAACCATGCGCAATTCAGAACGTTCTTCAATGGCAAGAATTCCTTTCTTCACCAATGCTGATATGGCTGAAGCATCGGTCTTCGATTGTATTTCGAGTTCCTTTTTCTTCACTGATTCTCCTGTGGTTCCGTCCCATTTGCTCATTTGCAAAAAGGTCATCAGCACTTGAATCTGTTTATCTGCATTGCGTTTTTCCAAAGCAGAAAAATGATGTTGTAACTGTTCGTCGGTATTCCCGTTTTCTCCAACTGTTACATAAGAAACACGCTTCGGAATAAACTTTTCTTTCACCTCTTCAAACGACGCAATGGCGTTCTTCTTCAACAAATTTTTCAATGTAGAATGAATGGAAACCTTAGGCAGTGCGTGTTGTATGTCTTTCGACATAACACCCATACCACGATCTTTTTCCAAAATAACATCTACAACCGAACGTTCATTCGGTGTTAATTCAACAGCAAGATCTTTTGTTGTGTAGACCGTTTCACTCGATAATTTCAATCCGCTTGGAAGTGCGGCTGTCATAACTTCTCCGAGTGTGCAAGCGTAGTATTTCGCAATCCATTCCCACAGTTGCATCTGTGTTTCAGAAACCACGGGAACATCGTCTAATACCTCTTCAAAATACTTCGCTGCGTAGTCCTTCGGAACTTCTTCGTGCACGCGCCAAACTATGGCCGTGTAGCGTTTCGACTTACCTAAGGGCACTACCACGCGCACGCCTTGTTGAACGTAGTTCTCCCAAGCCACAGGAACCCTGTAGGTAAGCACTTGCGGAAGCGCTAGCGGAACAACTACATCAACAAAAAAGGTTTTCATCGTCTATAAACAAATAGAGACACGAAGGTCGTGTCTCTACTCTAATGTGAATTGAAATGATTATGGTTTTCTTTCCAAAACTTCGTCAATCATACCGTACTCTTTCGCCTCAGATGCAATCATCCAGTAATCACGATCACTGTCTGCCCATACTTGGTCGTATGATTTACCGCTGTGTGTGGCAATGATGTCGTACAATTCTTTCTTCAATTTTTGAATTTCACGTGCAGTGATTTCAATGTCTGAAGCTTGTCCGCGCGCACCACCCAAAGGTTGGTGAATCATAACACGTGAGTGCTTCAATCCTGTGCGCTTTCCTGCTTGACCAGCACACAACAAAACAGCTCCCATAGAAGCGGCCATACCTGTGCAAATGGTTGCAACGTCTGGATTGATGTATTGCATGGTGTCGTAGATACCTAGACCCGCGTAAACACTTCCTCCTGGAGAGTTAATGTAGATTTGAATGTCTTTCTTCGAGTCTGTACTTTCCAAAAACAACAACTGCGCTTGAATAATATTCGCGATGTAGTCATCGATTTCAGTTCCCAAGAAAATAATTCTATCAGCCATTAAACGAGAGAATACATCTACCTCGCGGAAAGGCATGTGACGCTCTTCGATAACTGTTCTAGTCATGTTCTCTGGACCATACATGTGAGAAATCACATCGTTCACCACTGTGCTATTGATACCTAGGTGTCCAGTAGCATATTTTTTAAATTCTTTACGTTCGAACATATTAGTAATATTTGTGTCGAAGATACAGCGGTTTTTAATTCGAAACCGTGACTTCTAACAGTAGACTTTTCAACTTATTCAATAACTTCAAAACGCTTGAACTTAATACGCCCAAGCTCACATTCGTCTTCCCACATGGCAAGCGGACGGGCATATACAGATCCGAATGGAACCGATTTGTAAATAACCAATGCATCCTTGGTTTCACTGTGATTGGCTAAAGAAATGATTTCATAAACCCCTCCTTTGTAATGCTTCCAACGCTCACCCGGCATAGGGTATCTTATCGCTTTTTCCATGTTTTCTTTTATAATACTACCGTCCCAAAATTATCTGCCAACTGCTTTCTCACGTCATCTAATCGCTTCTTTTCAGCCAATAAAATCATGACTTCGTCTTCGTTCGTTTCAACTTCAAGTTGAGCCTCTATTGCTTTGGCCGCAATTTGCACGTGACGCATCTTCATGCGAAATAAACAATCTTTCGCAGCTTTTCCTATGATATATTCTTCCGATTCGGTTAATATTCCGTGTTTATTCCTCCAATTTTCACTTATCTGATGGCGCGTGGTTAGCACATTTACGGCTTCGCTTCGAACACTTTCCTCTTCGTGTGACGTGAAGTTGTGATGATTTGGCATTTGGTTTTCCTTCACCAATTCCAAATACTCATTCAACATCTTCGAATAAACCTCAGACTGAAGTGTCATGACGTCGTGCTCCAAATTTCCAATTAAATAATCGGCTACCGACAAATGAATGACTTCACGTTTTCCCTCTTCGTTCACGATTTCGATGGGCATTTCAAATTCGCCGTACATAAGCAAAATGCGCATGAAGTCGCGCTCTTGCGCTTCTGCATTCAGTGTGTCCGGAACCGGAACAGTCTCATCGAAAGGTGTTGGTGCAGGTGCTTCAACAGGGGTATGCACTCCCGGATCTCCAGCAACTGCGGGTTTTCCAGGACCTTTCTTTAAATTTTCTTGAAGCGATTTATTCAGCTCTAAAAGCAAAACAGATTCGCCAATACCCATGATCTGCGAACAGTCTTGCACAAAAACAGAACGCTTAATGGCGTCTGGAATCAGCGCAATACTATCAACTATTCCACGAATAAGACCCGCTTTTTTTATCGGGTCGTTGCCTACTTCCTCAAGAAGTAAAGCCGTTTTATATCGAATAAAATCCTTCGCATTATCCTTCACATACAGTTGAATCTCTTCACTGCTGTGCTTTCTAGAATAACTGTCAGGATCATCGCCATCTGGAAATGTTGCTACGCGAACGTTCAACCCTTCCTTCAAGATCATATCAATACCGCGGAAACTCGCTTTAATTCCCGCTTTGTCACCATCGTATAAAATGGTAATGTTCTGCGTGAATCGACGAATCAAACGAATCTGTCCTTCGGTTAAACTCGTTCCGCTACTTGCAACCACATTCTCCACGCCCGCTTGGTGAAGGGCAATAACGTCTGTATATCCTTCAACCAAAAAACAGTTGTCTTCCTTCACCATCGCGTTCTTCGCGAGATGCAAGCCGTACAAGGTGTTCGACTTGTGATAAAGATCGCTTTCAGGACTGTTGAAATATTTCGCAATGTCCTTTTCTGCTTTTAGCGTTCTTCCGCCAAAGGCAATCACCTTTCCACTCACATTGTGAATGGGGAACATCACCCTTCCGCGGAAGAAATCATACGGCGAACCGTCCTTCTCTCGTGTTAAGCCTGTCTTCAACAAATAGGTCAACGAATGCCCCGCAGACAGCGCCGCTTGCGACATCTTGTCCCATCCATCTGGACAATAGCCCAACTGAAATTTCTTCAGTGTGTCTTCGCGAAATCCGCGCGCTTCGAAATAAGAAAGCCCAATGGCTCTTCCCATTTCCGAATTGTACATCTGATCTTGGAAATACTTATTGGCGAAATCGGTGACAACAGAAAGTTGTTCGCGTTCGCTCTTTTCAGCTTTTTGTTCTTCGGTCTGACTCTCTTCTTCAATCTCAATGTTGTACCTGTTGGCCAACCAGCGCAAGGCTTCCGGATAGGAAAGCTTCTCGTGCTGCATAAGAAAGTCAATCGCATTTCCGCCTTTTCCAGAACTGAAATCTTTGTAAATTCCTTTCGCTGGAACGACGAAAAAACTCGGTGTTTTTTCATTCACAAACGGAGAAAGGCCGCGATAAGAAGACCCGCTTTTTTTCAAATGAACAAACTCACCAACCACATCTTCAATAAGAGTGGCCTGAAAAATTCGATCTATGGTGGAACGGGAAATCATGGACTACCAAAGGTAGTGCTACATGACTACATTCACAATACGTTTTGGAACAACAATAATCTTTTTCGGAGTTTTTCCTTCCAAATATTTGGCTGTGCTTTCGTGCGCCATTACTTGTGCCTCAACATCTGCGGCACTCATGCCCACTGGAAGCGACAGGAAGAATCTGGTTTTTCCGTTGAAAGAAACGGGATATTCGAAATTATCATCTTCCAAAAACTTGTTCTCGGCATTTGGCCAAGACTCGTTCATAACAGAAGTGGAATGACCCAAGTTTTTCCAAAGTTCTTCTGCCAAATGCGGTGCATACGGAGAAAGCATAATTACCAACGGTTCCAAAGCCTGACGCTTGTTGCACTTCAGATCCGTCAATTCGTTCGTTGCAATCATGAAGGCGCTTACAACAGTATTCCAAGAGAAGCGCTCCAAGTCTTCAGTTATCTTCTTAATGGTCTTGTGAACCACCTTCATTTCAGCCGCAGTGGCTTCTTCAGAAGAAACTGAGAACGTTTCGTTCGCTAGAAACAAGCGGTGGAAACGACGCAAGAAGTTGTGAACGCCACTTATACCCTTGGTGTCCCAAGGTTTGCTTTGCTCAACAGGGCCCAAGAACATTTCATAACAACGCAAAGTGTCTGCTCCGAATTTCTCTACCAACTCGTCTGGCGTTTGAACGTTGTACTTCGACTTCGACATTTTCTCAACTTCCCAACCGCAGGTGTATTCGCCGTTTTCATTCAACATGAATTCTGCGTTTGCGTATTCAGGAAGCCAATTCTTGAACGCTTCAATATTCAGCTTATCGTTGTCTACCAAAGAAATATCGGCATACAAGCGTTGTGTTTCAAACTCTTTTCTGCGCTCGAATGTAATGAAGGTGTTGCTATCTTTTATGCGGTAAACAAAGCTGCTACGTCCAAGGATCATTCCTTGGTTAATCATCTTCTTGAACGGTTCGTTGAACGGTATGTAGCCCAAGTCGAACAACACTTTCGTCCAAAAACGAGAATACAACAAGTGTCCGGTTGCATGCTCTGCACCGCCCATGTACAAGTCTACTTGACCCCAATATTTTATGCGCTCTTCTGAAGCAAAAACCGAATGATTGTTCGGGTCCATGTAACGCAAGAAATACCACGACGATCCCGCCCATCCTGGCATGGTGTTGCATTCCATAGGCATGCCGTTTCTCTCCCAATTCTTCGCGCGAGCCAAAGGCGGTTCGCCTGATTCTGTTGGAAGATATGCATCTACATCGGGCAATTGCGTAGGCAATTCATCTGTGTCTATCAAACGTGGAATTCCGTTTTCGTAATAAATCGGGAAGGGTTCTCCCCAATAACGTTGACGGCTAAACACGGCATCACGCAAGCGATAGTTCACACGTTTTTCTCCTGCACCCAATTCCACCAAACGCTCACAAACCGCATCAAATGCAGTGTGGTAGTTCATTCCATTTAGAAAATCGGAATTAGCAAGGCTCGCTTCTTTCGAGGTTTCTGCCTTTTCTGAAAGATCAGATTCAGCAAAAATATTTTTTATTTCTAGGTTGAAATGCTTCGCAAAATCATAGTCGCGCTGATCGCCTGCAGGCACGGCCATTACTGCGCCGGTTCCATATCCTGCTAGCACATAATCGCCAATCCAAATGGGAACTTGTTCTCCCGTTAACGGATGCAAAGCAAAGCTCCCTGTGAACACACCCGAAATCTTTTTCTCGGCCATGCGATCACGTTCTGTTTTCAATTTCGCATTGGCAACATAATCCATCACCGCATCGCGCTGTTCCGCTGTTGTCAAGACCTCCACACTTTCGTGTTCAGGAGCCAATGTTAAAAATGAAACGCCGTACAAGGTATCCGGACGAGTTGTGAAAACTTCTATCGTTACTTCTTTCTCTGCTTGAAAACGTACGCGCGCACCGGAAGATTTTCCGATCCAGTTGCGTTGAATTTCTTTAATGTTTTCAGGCCAATCAATAGTATCTAAATCAGAAATTAAACGCTCAGAAAATGCAGAAATACGCATACTCCATTGACGCATTTTCTTTTGCTCTACGGCGTGTCCGCCGCGCTCACTAACGCCATCCTTAATTTCGTCGTTCGCCAATACCGTTCCTAAGGCCGGACACCAATTCACCACAGAGTCGGCCAAATAAGACACGCGGTAATTCATAAGCAACGCTTCCTTCTGCGCTTCGTTCATGCTTTTCCAGTCGGTATCGGTAAATTCTCCTTCGAAATAAGGAGAGAAAATATGATTGGCTTCCAACAAATAGGTCTTCCACCACTCTTCGTCCATGTGAGCGTTCACGCCATAAGAACCGTTCTCTTCAAACCTTTCAATTAACTCTGAAATAGGTCTTGTCTTGTTCGAATCTAGATCGTACCAAGCGTTGAACAACAATCCGAAAATCCATTGCGTCCACTTGTAATACTCGGGAGAACTGGTTCGAACTTCTCTGCTCCAATCGTATGAAAACCCAATCTTATCAAGTTGTTCGCGGTAGCGTTCAATGTTTTGCTCTGTTGTTTTCGCGGGGTGTTGTCCCGTTAAAATAGCATACTGTTCCGCAGGCAATCCGAAAGAATCGTATCCCATTGGATGAAGAACATTAAACCCTTTGTGGCGCATGTAACGCGCATAAATATCAGACGCAATGTACCCCAGCGGATGACCCACGTGAAGACCGGCACCACTCGGATAAGGGAACATGTCTAGGACATAAAACTTCTTTTTATTCGGGTCTTCGGTAACTTTGTAAGACTCGTCCTGCGCCCATTTCTTGCGCCAGTTTGCTTCAATATTTCTAAAATCGTATTCCATAAATCGTGTAGAATCGTTCGCGAAGATAGGGCGCAGAATGACCTAATTCACTAACTTCGCGAAGTATGAAATACCAACGCATTCTTCTAAAATTAAGTGGTGAAGCCTTAATGGGCGACAAACAGTTCGGAATTGACAACGTGCGCATTATGCAATACGCGCAAGAAATTAAAGCTGTTTGGGAAAAAGGAGTTGAAGTCGCTATTGTCATCGGAGGAGGAAACATCTTTCGTGGAGTTCAAGCTGAGCAAGGCGGAATGGAACGCACACAAGGCGATTACATGGGTATGTTAGCCACTATGATCAACAGCATGGCACTTCAAAGCGCATTGGAATCGGCACACGTTCCAACACGTTTGCAAAGCGCCATCGAAATGAAACAAATTTGCGAGCCATTCATCAAGAGAAGAGCGGTAAGACATTTAGAGAAAAACCGTGTAGTCATCTTCGGAGCTGGAACTGGAAATCCTTTCTTCACAACAGATACAGCTGCATCGCTTCGTGCCATTGAGGTGGAAGCAGATGTGGTATTGAAGGGAACGCGTGTAGATGGTATTTACACTGCAGATCCAGAGAAAGACCCAAGCGCTACGAAGTACGATACTGTAACTTTCAACGAGGTGTATGAGAAGGGATTGAACGTTATGGACATGACCGCGTTTACCTTGTGTAACGAAAACAAATTGCCGATTATCATTTTCGACATGAACAAAGAAGGTAACCTTCTGAAATTAGTTTCTGGCGAAAACATTGGAACCAAAGTAGAATTTTAAAGCAGAATAACAGTATGTCTGAAGAAGTTAAAATGGCCCTCGACGAGGCAGCTGAAGCAATGAACAAATCCATTGCTCACTTAGAAAACGAATTGAATAAAGTGCGCGCCGGAAAGGCAAGCCCTGTTATGTTAGACGGTGTTCGCGTAGACTACTACGGCACTATGACTCCGTTGAAAAACGTTGCAAACGTTACCACTCCTGATGCTAGAACACTCAATGTTCAGCCGTGGGAAAAGGGTATGTTGAACGCTATCTCAAAGGGTATTATGGAAGCAAACCTCGGTTTGAATCCACAAAACAACGGCGATGTAATCATGATTGCTGTTCCTATGTTGACTGAAGAACGTCGTCGCGATTTATCGAAGCGCGCGCACTCTGAAGGAGAAAATGCACGTGTGGGAATTCGCACGGCTCGTAAAGAAGCGCTAGACTTCATTAAGCAAGCGCAGAAAGACGGTCTTCCTGAAGACGAAGCAAAATCAGGTGAATCGAAGGTTCAAGAACTTACAGACAAGTTCAACAAAAAAGTAGATGAAGTCTTAGCCGCGAAAGACAAAGACATTATGACCATCTAA
>JBIKRF010000171.1:0-2820 GCA_044349305.1 Flavobacteriales bacterium | reverse complement strand
TTTCCATCGGCCCAAATCTGCACCGAAACTTTGTCCAAAGGCTTTTCAGTACTGTCGCTTAGAAAAAGCTCAGTCACTTTTCCTTGTAAAATAATTTTAGATTTTCCGAAGGTTTGTGCTGATGCAGTAATACTCAAAATAATCAAAAGTGGGAGAAAGAGTAAATTTTTCATACAGTGTTAATACGTCAAAGAAAGAGTAAAAGTTGCAGGAGATAAAAATTATTTTAAAAAGATGTAGGTACATTTAATGTACATACATATATTTGCACTGTGAAATCAATAGGTGAAGAAATACAACAATCGGAATTCAGCGATGTCTATCAAAAGTTAGGCATCAATATTCTTTTCACAGCAGCGTGGTTTGGAGAAATGAATAGAATAGCTCTTAAGGATTATGATATATCACTTCCACAGTACAATGTACTTCGAATACTTCGCGGACAAAAAGGCCAAGCAATTACAGTTGCTGGTTTGTGCGAACGTATGATTGACAAGAGCAGTAATGCTTCTCGAATAGTAGATAAACTGGAAACCCGAAAGCTCGTCTCAAGAAGAGTATGCGACAAAGACCGAAGACAAGTAGATGTCGTAATTACTGAAAAAGGAACCACGCTTCTTAAAGAGCTGGATGGAAAAGTTCCAACCTTCAAAACAATTATGTCTAAGCAATTGTCTAGTAAAGATGCGGAAGCATTGAATTTCGCATTGGATCAAATCAGAAATAAATAAACATATAAATAAATCAAATGAAAAAAGTAATTTTAGCATTATTCATAGCTATCGCTTCAGTAGCGGCAGTTCAAGCGCAGTTGGCAGATGGAAAATACATCTTAGACTTCAACAAAAGTTCAATCGTATGGAATGCGAAGAAAGTAACGGGTAGTGGTCATGCAGGTACCGTTCGTGTTTCAAGTGGAGTGGTTTATGTAAAAGGAAATGCAGGTATTACTGGAAAAGTGAAAATTGATATGAACGCAATGGCTGTTACCGACATTTCAGATGCGGGCACAAACGCAAACTTTTTGAATCACTTGAAGGCTGATGATTTCTTCAACACGGTAGCTTTTCCAGATGCAATGTATGAAGTTACAAGTGTTCAAGTTGCTAAAGGAAACAACGGGACAACGCACAATGTTAATGGAAACATGACTATTAAAGGCATTACAAAGGCGATATCATTCCCAGCAAAAATTACAGGTGGTGGAAATCAAATTTTCATTGAAGGGAGCGTAGCTGTAGACCGTTCACAATTCGACGTGAGGTATGGTTCAACTGCTTTCTTCGATAATTTGGGAGATAAAGCCATTGACAACATCTTCAATTTGAATGTGAAGTTAGTCGGAGACTTGAAAAAGTAATTCTAATTTTAGTTAAGGTCAGAAAAGGTCGTCATTCAGTGACGGCCTTTTTTGATTTGTATTTGTCGTACAAAAAGTACTTCAAGTCAAGAGAGAAATAACTTCCTGAGAGACTTAACCACAGGCGGTCAGAACCAGACTGAGCCTCTACAGTGGCTTGGGTTCCGGCTATTCTGTCAAAAGGCCTATGAAAAGAAGCGCCAATGTAATAGTATCCTTTTTTTTCGGTTCGGTATTCAAATCCTAAGTTTGTTTGTGCTGCTAGCGCATTCCATTTAATACGGTACGTTTTCTGTCTAAAATCGAAATAGGTGGAATCAATTTTTTCCGAACTAAACGTTTCTGTTTCACTCGGGAAAAAATCTATGGATATGCCAGCACTCGCATTCATGTACCAAGATTTTCCAAGCCTGACATAGATCAATGCCTGAATGGGAATTTCATAAGCAATGAACGTCATGTTTTGTTTTGAACTTACTTGAACACTATCGTTTAATTCGAAGCTTAGTAAATAACTTCTTTTTACGAAATTCAATCCAGTTTCAATATTCCAAAATTTACCAATAGGCTTGCGAATAATGGAGCCGAAACTAATTCCGACATTGGATTTAGCACTGTAGGTGAAATTGGGCAGGCTGGCCATTTCAATATCTGTATTCAAATAGGCGTTAGGTACTATGGGCCTCAGCTGAAATCCAAATAAAAATTCATTGGCATTCTTTTTTTGTCCGAATGCATTTCCAGATAAAACGATTAGAAAAAATAAATAAACTATTTTTTTTGAGTAATCCATTCCGTAACGTATTCAAGAGGCTTGCGGTGGTTGTTTGGCCATTCGCCTTCCACATATCCCAAATATATGAGTCCCATGCAACGCTGTTGCGCCGTAAGATTCAATGTTTCATTGAATTTTTCAGTTCTAATGAATCCGGGAGTAGCCCAAAAACTTCCGATGCCATAAGCAGTAGCCGTAAGCATAATATTTTGAATAGCGCATGCAACGGCGTATTCTTCTTCATGCAAGGCCGCTTTCTCGGAGGGCTCTACGCATACAGCAATAACTGCGCTGGTTCTGTTCAAACGAGAAGTAATTCGTTCTCTTTTCACAGGTTGATCTTCAGGCATTAACGAAGGAAGATTTTCACGCAAAATGTCCATGCCTTCTTCCAAATAAACATGAAATCGCCACGGTTGCGTAAGCTTGTGATTCGGTGCCCACACCGCGTTTTGCAACATTTTTTCAATTTGTTCCCTGTGCACTTTACGCGTTGTGTAATGCTCTGGAGTTATTGTTCTGCGACTTTGAATGAGTCCGCTTATTTCGCTTAGATTGTATTTCATGTCTTGTTATGAATCTTGTTCCGCTATTTTTGTTCAAACTTAATCATGAAAACAATACTCATAACAGGAGCAGGCAGCGGAATTGGTGCCGCAGCGGCACATTCTCTTGCAGAAGAAGG
>JBIKRF010000170.1:0-2838 GCA_044349305.1 Flavobacteriales bacterium | reverse complement strand
GGATCGAACTTCAAACGGTCTATGTTTTCCATAACCATCTTCGCGCTGCGCATAGACACTTCCGATTCGCCACTGTACCCCCCACAGACTACTGCAATTTTTTTCATGCGTTTTTGTTTTTACAAAGATGACAATCTCCTTAACTTTCCAAAAATTATTTGTCGTGAAAAAATCAATTCTTTTTTCTTTTGTAGTTCTAGCAGCATGCGCTACTGTTTCTGCGCAACAATTCACTGTTGTGAAAGATAACGCTCACGGTAACGTTGAAAACCAATGCAAGACAGGAACCTGCTGGAGCTTCGCAACTACTTCTTTCATTGAATCTGAAATTATTCGCAAAGGAAACAAAGCTGTTGACCTTTCAGAAATGTACAACGTACGCTTAACCTATCCGAAAAAAGCAGAGAGCTATGTGCGCTTTCAAGGCAAACAACAATTTGGTCCGGGCGGATTAAGTCACGACGTGCTTGCCATTATCGAAGAATTCGGAATTGTTCCGGAAGAAGTGTTTTCAGGATTCGTTCAAGACATGAAGGAATATGACCACACCGCCCTCGACGAGAAGTTAACATACATTGTGAATGAAGGCGTGAAAAGCCCAACAAGCGGCTATGATAAAAACGTTATGGACATCCTGAATAACGAAATTGGCGAGGCCCCGTCGGAATTCAAATACAACAACGCTTCATACACACCTGCTTCTTTTCGCGACGCTATGAAAATAAATGCGAAAGAGTATGTTTGCTTGACTTCATTTTCACATCACCCTTTCTACTCTTCTTTCGTGTTGGAAGTTCCAGACAACTGGGCGAAAAAAGCGTACTACAATCTTCCACTCGACGAGTTTCAACGTGTTGCAGACTTCGCATTAAGCAAAGGATTCACCGTAGCTTGGGACGCCGACGTAAGTGAAAAAACATTCGATGCACGCAAAGGATTCGCATTCGTAGACAACTTCCAAAACGAACCTAAAATCGATCAAGCTAAAAGACAAGCAGCATTCGATAGCTTCGAAACAACAGACGATCACCTCATGCACATTACAGGAACTGCAAAAGATGAAAAAGGAAATCCTTATTACTTAGTTAAAAACTCTTGGGGTACGGAAGGCCTTGCCAACGGCGGATTTCAGTACATCTCTGTTCCTTACTTCCGTTACAAAACGGTTTGCATGATTGTACACAAAGACGCGCTTCCAAAAGAAATAGCAGCTAAAATTGGCTTGTAAATTATTTCTTCGGACCTAACGGAATAAGTAGTCCGCCGCGAATAACCAACGGGCCATAAGGCGAGCGAACATCGCCGTTTACATCATACAGTATTTGGAAGTAGGTTCCCAAACCGTGACCTATGCCCTGCGCAATTCCTCCTCCTAATAACATCAGAGGAAACGTCTCGCGTTTCATTCCTCTTGCCGTATAAACCGGGGCATTCACCATGTCTATTTCTGCACAAGCAAAAAGATTGTTGATTAAGCCTAATCGTGCCCAAGCAATACCTGCATAAAACTGCTGTTCGTACAATTGCGATTTGTAATAGGTGTAATCGAACCCCACTCCGGCAGAAAAGTCTTCGGTAATTCTATACCCTACGAGTGGCGTTAATGCTCCGTAGAACATTCCAGCTCCATTCGAAGAACTTAAGCCCAACCCCAGCGAACCTCCAACAACAGTGCGCTCTCTGTCAGTGAGCTCATTCATATTCTTTTTCGCGACTGGGTTCGAGGGAAGCGAATTCACGTAATCGTCAGGTTGCGCAAAGACATGCAATCCGATCAATAAAAAACCTCCGAGTAATAGCGTTCTCATTAGCGAATAAATGAAACAACTGATAAGTGAGTTCCTGCCCAAACCTGAACAAAATAAATTCCGCTTTCAGCGGGAAGTTCAGTTAACAATACTTTATGATTTCCTTGCGGAAATGTTTGATGTATCACCTCGTTCATCAATTTTCCATTCACGTCGAATAAACGAATGTTTACGTCTACTGCTTGCGGTAAATCGAAGCCAACGGTGTACATGTCTTTCACTTCAGTTGGATATCCGTAAGCTTGAAATTCAGAGGCATTTGCTTCAACAATAAATGACGGATTGAAACCAACAAATTTCACTACGTTATTACCCGTGCATGGAATAGCCAAGGTGTCTATCTCTTCTGCATAACAAATGTCTGCGGCACTTGAAACTCCTCCGGTTACAGTAACTGTGGAAGTCGTTGTGAAGTCGTTCGAAAACTTGGTAATGGCATTCGGACTCCAAGAACTTACATAGTAATTGCCATATGAATCGTGGTCTACTCCGTCGCAGTTTCCAAGGTTCGTAGTCGTTATTACAGAAAGTGTGTAAGTCGCTAGATCAATCGCCTTAATAGATGCGTTCGCTCCCCAGCTTACCATAACCAATCTGTTATTGGCAGCATCGTATGTTAATCCGTTCGGCGTGCTTGTCGTGTTCGCAACTACAATTGAACTCGTTGGTGCAGCAAGATCAGCCACGTTCAATTCATAAATTTTCTTCGCTGAAAAATCAGACACCCACAACTTATCTGTTCCGTTGCTGGCCATTCCGTTTAAGAACGACGCGCCTGAAAGGGTGTGTGTCATGACTTGCGCTCCCGTTGTTGCATCGTATCCTTTGATTGCACTTCCAACAATCGAAAAAAGCACTCCGTTCATGACTTCCATTCCGTAGTTCGATTTTGCATTACCTAATGTTCCCTGAGGAACAGCATCGCTGTGCATGCGCACGACATTGTTTCCATTTCCAACTAAAAAAATTTGGTTGATTGGATCATATTCAACGCCTTCAATAGCCGTTAACGATTGCGCTTGCGAAAGAC
>JBIKRF010000186.1:0-2845 GCA_044349305.1 Flavobacteriales bacterium | reverse complement strand
AAGTTTTACAAACGCCATCTCCTATCCGATCACCAACCTGAGTATACCCAACACCATTAGTGGGCTCACCATTGGCAAGGACCAAAATACGGCGAATATAACTTTTGCTTCAAATACGAGTGTCGCTGGGCCAATAGCTGCTTATGGCGGTGTTATTTCTGTCAATGCGAACCTCACTACCACTACTCAGGGTGCGGCAATTACCTTAAAAGCCAGTGACCGCATTGCTCTGAGTATCGGTGCTTCTAACGCTTACCGCAGTATACAAACTGTCAATGGAAATATAGTGCTTTGGAGCAATGCCTATGGCTCAACAGCAGGCGGTATTCGCATCAACGACTGGACCACCTTGAATACAGCCAACGGAGCTACCAACCAAACTACTGGTGGCGGAAAGGTTTGGTTGGCAGGAGGTACAGCCGTCAATGCCAGTGGTTTGCCAACGGGCCCTGCCATAGGCACTGGTAATAGTATTTCGGGTGTTGGTTTTGGCGATTATTCCCAAGGGTCAACCATCACAAGTATCTACTCCGGAGGTGGCGATATCTACATTTGTGGAGAGGGTGCGAATAGTGCTGGGTTTGGTGGTGGTTTGGGCGTAAGCTGGAACAGAACGGGCATTTGTTACGCTGGTAATGGCACCATTCAGATCATCGGCGAAGCCAAAACAAGTGCAGGTGCACACGGTGTAGAAGTTGGTTGCTACGGCGGTGCTGGCGGCACACTCGACATGAGAGCAGGGGGTGGCGACGCCAACACGCCAGCAATTTATATCAAAGGAACCACGGCACGTGATATTTATTCCGGAGTGCTAACGTCGGGAGGTTCTTTTCAAGCAACTGGTTCGGGTGGTATTTATATTGAAGCAAATGGCTTGACGGCAAACACAGCAGAACATATTGCTATCATCAATATGGACGTGCTTGCCGCAAGCGGAAACATTTCTTTGATTGCCAATGGGCCAACTTCGGGCCTCAAAGGCCTGCGCTGCGCTGGAACCATTGGTAGAAAAGACAATACGCAAGTCACAACTAGTAGCAGCAATGTATTGCTAAGCGCCAATAACGTAGCGGTCAATTCCGCTCTTGCAGTAGCTACCACAGGCACACTAACCATAGAACCTTATGTGACTAGTTTTATCAATGCCTTTTCTTGGCCAATCTCAAGTTTTACCACAACAGGTATCACGGGTCTAACCTTGGGTAAGCTAAACAATACCGCAGGTATTACTTTTACGTCAAATACAAGTATCGCCGGGCCAATAACGGTTTATGGTGGTACGCTAGCGCTCAACGCAAACCTTACCACTACAAGTGCGAACAGCAGCGCAAGCAATATCTCCTTGAACGGCAGCACCATCTCCGGTACACCGACTTTAACACTTGCAACGGGCAGCACCCTAACCATGAACCTGAGTTCAAACACCAACTTCGGCGGCACCATTTCTGGCACAACCCTTAGTTTTGTAAAGAATGGCGCAGGCTTATTAACTTTAGCCACCCCTACAACGCCTACTGCGTATTCATTTACAGATCTTACCATTAGCGGCGGTACCTTTCAGTTGAATGCCAACCAACAACTGACCTTGTCTAACTTACTTACGAATAATGGCACCTTTACGATCAAAGACGGCGCAACATTTGTTCAGTCAACAAGCGTTAATGGCATTACAGGCAACGGCACCTTCAATGTGGAAAAAGCGCTCGCAGGAAACAGCTCAACTTGGAATAGCACTACAAGTGGCCGTTTCTGGTACATGGGTGTACCCATGAATGTAGTTGCAAGAAGTAGTTTTGGGAACTACAATGCCAGTTCCAACCGCTTGTGGTCTTATTCAGAAATGAATAAGGTGTATACAGATATCACATCAGATTTAACGACACTAGTTGCGGGAACTGGTTATGTACACCGCCGCGCAAGCGATGAAACGCTCAGTTTCTCCGCAAATGGAGCAAACGGATTGTTCTCCTCGGACCTTAGCCTCAATAACCTTTCACGCACCTCTGGCAGTTCGGTAGGTTTCCATTTGATTGCCAACCCTTACATGGCTTATCTAGACTGGCATGCGGTAACGAAATCCAATGTAGAGCAAACGTACTATATTCGCTCTAATAATGCTGGCAGCGACATCAGTGCACTCATTACCTACAATGGCAGTAACCAACAGTTAACCCACAATACGAGCTTGACGCTTACTTCGGCACAAATGCAATACATTGCACCTATGCAAGCCATTTGGGTGCGCGTAGGTCCGAACACAGGTACAGGTTCTTTGTCCATGACGCGCAGCATGCTCTCTCACCAAACAGGCAATCCGGGTCTCAAGAACACTAGTGTGTTCCCAACCCTAGCCCGCGTGAACCTCGTTGACGGTGCGCGTTTTGACCAACTTTTGGTACTCATGAACGAATACATGACCAACGCCGTCGATCAAAACGACTCCGAAAAGATGTTTGTGAGTGGCGCACCGCAAATCTACACCATGGCCTCAGGCAAGAAACTCGTGATGAACGGCCTGAAGAACAACAAAAAGAAAATCTCTGTTCCACTTTATCTTGAGTTGCCAACTTCTAAAGTGTACCAATTGCAACTTTCGGAATACATCATGGAAGATGGTTTAATATTACTTGAAGACAAGCAAGAAGGCACGATGCAAGATTTTACCATCCACGACACCTATGCATTTTATGCCAATAGCGGCGTGCTCAGCAACCGCTTTGTGCTGCATTTTTACATGCCAGACGCCACCATTACCGCCCAAGGCCCGAGCAACAGTTGGGTGGAGGACGAAAGTGCCATCAATGAAGGCGGCAGCATTTTAGTGAGCTCCAATGGTAGGGGTAAA
>JBIKRF010000080.1:0-10789 GCA_044349305.1 Flavobacteriales bacterium | reverse complement strand
ATGCCATTTAATGCACGAACGGTTTCTTCACCAATGGTGTAGAAACGGGTGAGGTTTTCAATTCTGATGACTTCGTGCATGCAGCAAAACTAAAGAGGAATTACTATATTTGAAGAATAAACCTACTGGGGCAACTTTAAGATTGAAATTGTTGTCTAACAGGAAGAAATCTTTTCGAATGAAAAAAATAGTATTCTTTTTTGCGCTTTTGACTAGCCAAGCATTAAACGCTCAGTTAACAGTTGATGCGACACAGCCGATTAATGCTGTTATTCAAAATTTGCTCGGGCCGAATGTTCAATTCAGCAATGTGACCTTTAGTGGAGACGCAGATCAAATTGGATTATTCAATTCAACAACGAGCAACCTGCCTTTTCCAACAGGTGTAGTAATGGGGACTGGTGGAATTTCCAATGCCATTGGACCGAACAACTCTGGGGGTAGCAGTCTTACTGGAGGAAACTTTGGCGCGACAGATGCAGACTTGAACACTCTTGACGGCCTAACGCATAATGATGCAGCTGTGCTAGAGTTTGATTTTGTTTCTACTGGTACTTCGATTTCCTTTGACTATGTTTTCGCCTCTGAAGAATATCCTGAATACACTGGAGCAGGATCTTGTGGAAACATTAGTGACGTTTTTGGATTCTTTTTATCCGGGCCGGGTATCGCAGGAACTTTCAGTAATGCTTCAGTGAATATTGCATTGATCCCAGGTACAACGCAATTCGTTTCCATTAATAATTTGAATGCAGGTTGCGATGGCTTAGCAGTTCCAGGTGGTGCGAATTGTAATTTTTGTGAATATTACGTTAACAACGGGGATGGCTTTTCTACACCCTTCTCTACAGATCCGAATTACATTCAATACGATGGTATGACCGTTGTGCTCACGGCCACCTATGAAAACTTGGAGTGTGGACAAACCTATCACATTAAGTTGGCAATAGCCGATGTTTCAGATACAGCTTGGGATTCTGCAGTATTCTTAAAAGAGGGTAGTTTTAATGTAGGTGGAAGCTTAATTCAATCGGTTGCGGTAACCAGTCCTGGTATTAGTCCGATACCTAATTTTCCGACAAATTCGATATTGGAAGGAGATGGTTGTTACAATGGACAATTTGTAATTTCTCCTCCACCATGTTTGGATGTAAACGACACCATTCAATTGATATATGGCGGTTCTGCGACCTTGAATGAAGATTACAACACCAACGGTGTTACTGAGATTATTTTAGAGCCAGGGATTTCAGATACATTGTTTGTAAACGGAATATTGGACAACCTTGTGGAAGGTGATCAGACGGTTACTTTTGGAAGCATTACCGCTGGGTTCGAAACCATAGAAATTAGTTTTGTATTTTTTAATGCCGTTACTAACGCAATGGATACCGCTTCGGCATATTTAAATATTATCGATTATGTGCCCACTGAATTGGCGCAGGTTACAGATATTCAAGATTTGTGTCCAAGTGCAACAGAAAATCAGGAGGCGATACCTTTTATTTCAAATGGGGTTCCAAACTATACCTTTAACTGGGAAGATGCGTCAGGTGTTTCAATTGGAACGAGTGACACGCAAACATTCTCAGTCGGCAGTGCAGGAACCTATCAATTGATTGTAACCGATTATTGTGGAATCTCAGATTCAAGTTCGTTCGTCGTTACAGAGCCACCGGTTATTTCTTTTCCAATAGATTCTCTTTCGCTTTGCACCGGTACACCTTCAGAAGTGCTTGTAACTGGGGGACTTTCTCCTTATGATTTTTCTTTTACTAGTAATGGTGATGATTCATTTACAATTAATGAAATCGTGAACGCAGTAACAGGTAATTTCGGAGGAGATTGGGATTTGACTATCACAGATGAATGTGGTCAATCAGGTGATGTTAATTTTGAAATTACGGTATGTGATACCGAAATGCCGAATGTTCTCATTGTTAATTCAGATGATTTTGATAATGAGTTTTTCTATATAGAGGGGTTGGAAAGCTTTCCTAATAGTGAGTTGCGTATACTCAATAGATGGGGGGCAGTTGTATACGAGTCAACGAACTACAGTAATCTAACGCCTTGGGATGCATCCAATGCCGAAGATGGGGTTTACTTTTGGATGTTCATTCGTTCGGATGATCCAAGTGAACCCTACTCCGGTTTCGTGCACGTCATGCACAAGTAAAATTTAGAAATCAGATAAGTGAAACCCCAGACATTGTTTGGGGTTTTTCTATGCCCAAAAGTGTCAGAACCGTAGGAGCAACATCGGCCAATTTTCCATTGTTAATTTTCGTGATGTCTTTGTCTACGATCCAAACTGGAACTGGGTTGGTGGTGTGTGCTGTATTCGGAGAGCCATCTTCGTTAACTGCACAATCGGCATTCCCATGATCGGCAATAACAATTAGAGAATATCCTAGTTGAACAGCCGCCTCTGCAACTTGCTTCAGGCAAGCATCTGTTGTTTCAATGGCTTTCACGATGGCCTCGTATACGCCAGTGTGTCCAACCATATCTGGATTAGCGAAATTCAAACAGAAAAAATCAGGTGTTTTTTCTTGAAGGAATTGAATGCAAGATGAAGCAATTTCTTTCGCGCTCATTTCAGGTTGAAGGTCGTAAGTTGCCACTTTGGGTGAAGGAACCATGAGTCTGCTTTCGCCATTGAAAGGCTCTTCTCTTCCACCGCTGAAAAAGAAAGTAACATGCGGATATTTCTCGGTCTCTGCTATGCGTAACTGTGTCTTGTTTGCCGCTGAAAGGGTTTCACCAAGCGTGTGCATGAGGTTGTCTTTTTCGAAAAGAATATGCACGTTTTGAAACGAATCGTCGTAGCGTGTCATGGTTACATAATACAGCGGAAGTTTTTTCATTCCGAAATCAGGAAAATCTTGTTGGTGAAGTGCTTGGGTGATTTCGCGACAACGATCGGTTCTGAAGTTGAAGCAAATAACAACATCCCCTTCTTCAATGGCTTGGTAATTTCCTTCAATTTGAATGGGCTCAAGAAATTCGTCGGTAACGCCATTCACGTAAGATTGGGCAACCGCCAATGATGCAGAGGGACTTTTTTCGTGAGATCCGTTCACAAATAAATCATATGCTTTTTTCACACGCTCCCAACGTTTGTCGCGATCCATTGCGAAATACCTTCCGATAACACTCGCAATCTTTGCTTGCTTTCCTTCGAGATGGTTTTCTAAATCTTGAATGAATCCTTCACCACTTTTCGGGTCACAGTCTCTCCCATCTGTAATCACATGAATGAAAATTTTTGAAAGTTCTTGCTCTTCACAAATGTCTACCAATGCCTTCAAATGACTGATGTGCGAATGCACACCACCGTCTGAAACGAGTCCAATGAAATGCACATTTTTATTTTCTTGTTTTGCATGATGAAGTGCATTTAAAAGAACTTCGTTTTTATTCAATTCGTTGTTGCGGATACTCAAATGAATTTTCACGAGGTCTTGGTAAACCACTCTTCCGGCTCCAATGTTCATGTGTCCCACTTCACTGTTTCCCATTTGTCCTTCTGGAAGCCCGACGAATTCTCCGTCGGTACGAAGTGTTGCGTGAGCTGCTATATTGTTCAGGTGATGAGTGAAAGGCGTCTGTGCGCTAAGTATGGCGTTGGAGTGATCGTTCTTGCCAATTCCCCAACCGTCTAATATGATAAGTCCTACTTTTTTTGTCATTTTGAAAAAGTTATTTGAAAGCGACTTCCACGCGGAGTGTTATCGCTAATTTTAATTTCGGCGCGATGCGCTTTGCATATTTCTTTTACGATGTATAACCCAAGTCCAGTTCCTTTTTGAGAACGGGTCTGTTCATTTCCAACTCGGTGAAATTTTTCGAAAACTGAATTTCGTTCTTCAGAAGGAATTCCGAGTCCAAGGTCAGCAATTTCGAGCAGGACAAGATGTTCACTTCCTTTCAATGAAACGGAGATGGGTTCAGCGGTTGGTGAATATTTGTTTGCATTTTCAATCAAATTGAAGAGTAAGCTAACCAACATGTTTTCTTCTGTTTCTAACTGTATGTTCGATTGTATGTTTGAGTTCACGGTTCGCTCTGGAAAGAGTTGCTGAAACCGTTTGACTTGAGCTTCAACCAGAAGTGACAAGTTTATCGTTTGCCAATTGCCGAGTGAAGTGTTTTGTTCGAATTGTGTTGCCAGTAGAATATTGTTCACTAAGGTTTCCAGGCGGTTTGATTCTGTTATAATATCTGCGCAAAGATCTTGGGATTGCTCTTCAGAGAGTTTTCGGTTTTTGAGGGTTTGTGAATTCAGGCGAATAGCTGCAATGGGTGTTTTTAGTTCATGTGTCACTGCAAGCAAAAAGTTTTTTTCTTTTTGAGCGCGTTTTAGATCTTGCCAAACATTTTTCTTGATCCACCAAATTCCCCAAAAAAGTAAAATTAAGAACACGCCACCTTCGCCGACAATCATGAATATTTTGTTTCGAAGTGCATTTTCAGGAAGAACATTTCCTTCTGATCGAAGGTGAAGCAAGTAGGCACTTTGTAGGCGATACAATTGCAATCCCCACCAAACCAATTGAAAAACTAGATAGGCAGCCATGAGATAGAGCACGCCTAGTAATCTTCGTTTATTCCGAATCGATTTCATGTAACAAAAGTACGGCGCTAATCTGATTTCAGTTCAGAAACAAATGATGTTTGAAATTTAATGTTTTAATTGCCAATCATTGGAAAACAAAGTGCAATTTTGCGGAATGAGAATTCTTCGCGCCGGGCTCATATTATTTTTCGTATTTATGCACGTGCATAGGGCTAGTGCGCAGCGCGTTGGTGTAGTTCTCAGTGGCGGTGGCGCAACGGCTATGGCTCATATCGGATTTCTTAAGGCATTGGAAGAAAACAATGTTCCCATTGATTACATCTGCGGTACCAGTATGGGGGCTGTTATAGCCTCGTTTTATGCAGCGGGTTATTCAACGCGTCAGATGGATTCATTATGCAGGACACCAGAGTTTGTGATGCTCTCTGAGGGTGAAGAGCTTCCTGTGGATTTGCAATATTATTATTTAGAGCCTGAGCCGTCGGCGGCCATGGTAAGTCTAAAATATTCGGGAGGTGATAATATTTCCAACACGCTTCCTACGAATTTGATTAATCCTGCTCTAATGGATTGGGTGCATATGAAATTACTTAGCGCGGCTAGCGAAGCAGCTCGTCAGAATTTCGACAGTTTATTTGTTCCGTTTAGATGCGTAGCAGCTGATGTAAAGGATAAGCATGAGGTTATTTTTAAATCAGGTTCTTTGAATGAAGCGATAAGAGCTTCATGCACCTATCCGTTTTATATTCCTCCGCGACGCGTTGACGGAAGACTGCTTTACGATGGTGGTATTTATAATAATTTCCCCATGGATATTATGTACCGAGATTTTCATCCGGATGTAATCTTGGGTTGCAATGTTTCAGGTTTGCCGACAGATCCGAAAGAGAATGATTTAATGTCACAGTTAGAGGCGATGATTGTTTCTCAAAAGGAAGTATTCATTCCATGTGAAGAAGTGTTTATTGTTGCGCCGAATAGCAATAATACAACAACGTTTGAATTTTCGAAATCGATGGCAGCAATAGATTCAGGTTATGTTGCTACCATTCGTGCTTTGCCCTTAATTAAGGAAATTGTAGAGCGAGAAGTCTCAGTTCAAGAATTAAAAAACAAGCGCATTGCATTTAAAGGAAAATGTAATCCTCTCGTAGTTGATGAGGTTCGTTTGGAGGGACTGCCTAAGGGTCATACTCGATATGTTAGAGAAATTTTAGGTGGAAAGGAAAGCTCTATTTTTTTAGGTGATTTAGAAAAAAACTATTTCCGAGTTTTAGCAGAGGGAAGTATAAAATCGATGTATCCAAAAATGTATTACAAACCTTCAACAGGAAAGTATATTCTGGATCTTGACGTGCAATGCGAAAAAGATTTGATGGTTTCGTTTGGTGGGAATTTTAGTTCGCGGTCTATTAACACCGGATATGTGGGCTTGCGTTACAATTTATTTGGTCATGTGAATACCGTTCTTGAGGCGAATAGTTACTTCGGTCGATTTTATGGATCTATTCAAGCCAAGGCGCGATCGAAAATTATGGTGTTCAATTTTCCTGTGGCTTTTGAATTGTCGTTCACACAAAATCGATGGGATTATTATAAAAGCTTGACCACTTTTTTTGAAGATGTAAAACCCTCATATGTATTGTTAAACGAGCAGTTTGGAGAAGCTTCGTGGATATTGCCTGCGGGAAAAAAGGCCAAATTTAAAATCGATGCGATTTATACCCATCAATATGATAGCTATTACCAGACGAAGAATTTCTTGAGTGTTGATACCGCAGATATGACAGAATTCAAGGCGAAAATTCTACGCTTCAGTTACATTCGAAGCACATTGAATAGAATTCAATATGCCTCTGCAGGCTCACAAATAAGATTTGAGGGTAAGGCTGTTGCAGGAAACGAATACACCATTCCAGGAAGTACTAGCTTTAATCGAGATACCTTGACTAACTTTCATTCTTGGTTACAAGTTCGTTTGAACTACGAGAATTATTTGATCAATAGACCTCGTTTTTCTTTTGGTGTTAGAGCTGAAGTGTTACTGTCGAATCAGCCGTCTTTTCAGAATTCAATTGCGACATCGATTATTAGTCCTACTCCTAATTTCTTTCCTGAGTTTAGGACATATTATTTGTCAGTTTATAGGGGTTCATCATTTGTTACAGCGGGAATTTCGCCCGTTTTGCACATTAGTAAAAATTTAGATTTACGAGCAGATTTGTACGGTTATCAGCCGATCAAATCGACGAGTATATCATTCAATGATCTCGATCGAATATACACACTTGGAAGTGGTGCCCTCGTTTATCATTCGCCGATAGGTCCTGTAAGTTTGTCGGCAAATTACTACGAGCAAAAGGAAAAGCCTTGGAGCATACTTTTCAACCTTGGGTTTATCATATCCAACTCTTCACCTAGGGATTAATTGCATAGGTTCTCCTTACTTTTGTATCTGATCTATACTTATGAGTAAAATTAAATTTGCGGTTATAGGCGCAGGACACATTGGTAAGCGCCATGCTGAAATGGTTCAACGCAATGAACAAACCGAATTGTCGGCCATGTGCGACGTTCGTTCGCGCGAGGAATGCGGTGTGGCCGAGGATATACATTTTTATCATTCACCTGAAGACATGTTGGAGAATGAAGATGTAGATGTAGTTTGTATTTGCACGCCCAACGGACTGCATGCTCAGCACGCCTTGCTTGCGTTGAAAGCAGGTAAGCACGTTGTGGTTGAAAAGCCAATGGCGTTGAATAAGGCAGATGGAGAGAAAATTATTTTCGAGGCTTTGAGAGCGAATAAGCAGGTTTTCTGTGTAATGCAAAATAGATACAGTCCGCCAAGCGTTTGGATGAAGGAGTTAATTCAATCAGGCGTGCTCGGTAAAATCTACATGGTGAATATTGATTTGTTCTGGAACCGCGACGATCGCTATTACAAGAAAGGTGGTTGGAAAGGAACAAGAGATCTCGATGGTGGAACTTTATTCACGCAGTTTTCGCACTTCATAGATATTATGTACTGGTTATTCGGCGATATCGATAACATTCAAGCACGACTTCACGATTTCAATCACGGACATTCTACTGAGTTTGAAGACTCGGGAATTGTTATGTTTGATTTAGTTGAAGGAGGAATGGGTTCCATTAATTTCTCAACGGCCGTAAGCGGTGTAAATTATGAGAGCAGCTTAACCGTTGTTGCAGAAAAAGGAACTGTGAAAATTGGAGGCCAATACATGAACGAAGTTGCGTATTGTCAAATTGAAAATTACACAATGCCAATTCTTGCAGAAGGAAATCCGGCGAACGATTATGGTCATTACAAGGGCAGCGCTGCCAACCACGTATATATTATTCAAAACGTTGTTGAAGCAATCAGCGGTGTCTCCAACATCACAACCAACGCGTTGGAAGGATTGAAAGTGGTTGAAATTATTGAGCGAATTTATTCTGCTGCGAAGACCAACAGTTAGTTCATTTCATGAAATACAGAGTGACCGAGTCTTTTACGAAGTTTATGCGCGCCGAATACATTCGAAATGTATTCACCTTAATGGCAGGAACTGTAATCGGTCAGGCGCTCGTCTTCATTCTAGCTCCGTTTATCACGCGGTTATTTACTCCTGAAGATTTTACACTGCTCGAGCAATACACCATGATAGTGACTGTGTTCTCTGTTGTAGTAACAGGAAAGTATGAGTTCGCAATTATGCATCCGAAAGATCAGAACGATGCGAGACACATAGCTGGACTAGCCTTAAAAGTGGCATTTTACTCTTGCGTGGTGCTATCTGTTTTTATTTTGTTCTTTGCTCGCGATGTCTCCTATTGGTTAATGAATGAACCCATTGCCATTTATCTTTGGACGGTTCCTATTGTGTTGTTTTTCACCGCAGTCTTCAACGTATTCAATTATTGGTTCTCAAGATTGAAACAATATAAGATAGCAGCTAATTCAAAAGTCTTATCAGCGGTGTCTTCGGAGCCCATTAAGATTGCAACGGGCTTTGGCGGATGGAATGCATCAGGTCTAGTTTTCTCAACCGTAATAGGATCAATTGCAGCAGGTGCCTATGCCTTCTGGAAATTTTTAAAGTCGGAGCCAGAAGGTTTGAAAAACCTTTCAAACGAACGCATGAAAGCTTTAGCTGCTATTCACAAAGATTATCCCATGTTTAGCATTTGGGGTAGCGTTTTAAATCGCCTGGCCCAATGGGCACACGTGGGAATCTTCACCTTGTACTACGGTTTGGTAGCAGTTGGATTTATGGCTTTGTGTAGAAGAATTTTTATGGCGCCTTTGAATGTGGTGAGTAATTCCTATTCGCAGGTTTTCTTTCAGCGTATTTCTGAAATTGAAGATCCTAAGGAATTGCGCGCGCTCTATTATAAAGTGCTCTTTCGTTTTTTAGTTGCTGCCGGCGGAATGATCTTCATCGTTCAAATGCTTCCTGGGAACACCATGGGATTTATTTTCGGTGAGGCCTGGGGAAATTCATTCATGTATTTGAAGTACTTGATTTATTGGTTCGCATTGAACTTTGTTACTTCTTCATTGGCCTTTATTACCTACAGAATAAATATGCAACGTGTGGGATTGTTTTTAGATGCGTTGCATTTTGTGTTGGCTATTCTTGCTGTTTACCTCGCGCACAGCTGGGGAATGAATGAATTGGAAGCAACGAAGTTTTTAGTCATCTCGAAGGTGATCTATTTTTCATTCAATATTCTCGTGGTGCTGTTTTATTTGGAACGCTATGCACGAAAGAATCACGAGAACGTATGAAAGTAATTTCGTTACTCGTCACCAATTTTAAAAACGATAACCGCGTTTATCGCATGGCGAAAAGTCTTTCGCTACATGGCTTCCCAACTACTGTAGTCGCTTGGAAAAAAGGCGAGGTTGCAGAGAAAGAGAATTTCAACGGTGTTGAAGTAGAGCGTGTCGTTGTTTCATCTGATCGTTGGAAGCGGTTGAATTTGATCATTGGTGCCATTCAATATTTTGAATTTGCTTTTCGCGTGGTTTCGAGATACCGCAAAGTAGATGCTTGGCATTGTAACGACTACGAAGCTTTTGTCATTGGTGTTTTAGCGAAAATGACTCGTCCGAAATTGAAGTTGATATACGACTGTCACGAGCTCGAGTCGCACCGAAACGGGAAGGGCGCATTTATGCGTTTCGCCATTCGAACACTTGAGAAATTATTTATTTCATGGACCGAATTGGTCATCACGGTGAGTCCTTCCATTCAAGATTTTTATAAAAGGAAATACAACTTGTCTTTTGTCGCACTGGTTCGAAATCTTCCGAACGAGATGCAGATTTCACATTCGAACACTTTGCGCGAAAAACTTGAACTGAAAAACGATCAGCTGGTTTTTTTATATCAGGGAATGTTGGGAAAGGGCAGAGGCATTGAAGTTTTACTGAATGCTTTTGATGCTAGGGATACTTCAGAAGCCGTGATCGTTTTCATGGGATTTGGTGCGCTGAAGGAACAGATTGAAGCGTATGCTTCACGCAAGGAAAACATATTTTTTGTCCCTGCTGTTTCTTACACTGAGATTCCATTGTACACAGGAAGCGCCGATGTAGGAGTGAATTCAGTAGAACCAACCTGTTTGAGTTACGAGTATTCGCTTCCGAATAAATTGTTCGAATACATTCAATCTGAAATACCGGTACTTACGAATCCCTTGCCCGATTGCGCGGCCTTGGTAAATGAATACAAGGTTGGAAGGGTTATTCCAACTTGGAGTGTAGATTCGATTAATGCAGTTGTTAATGATGTTTTGAAGGAAGACTTAAGTTTGTATCAATCTCATTTGAAATCGGCAAAGAAAATTTTGAATTGGGAAGTCGAAGAACAAGTCTTAATTTCAGCGTATAAATCAATTCCTCATGCAAGTAGTCATTGAGTCTTCTTCAGCTGCAGCGCTGCAATGGGAGAAAAAGGGATTTCCCGTTTTCTTGCGCGATGCTTACGGCTCTGAATTGTTGTTGCTGAAGTTCATGGAAGACGCCGAGATTATTGCAGTAATGTGGGTGTGGGAGTCGGGCAAGAAGATCTTGAATAGTCTTATTACGCCGCCGTTCTCTCCAAATTGTTGGCTAACATTTTTGAATGACTACGATAAACCAGCCACCAAGCGCGCGAAGGAAAAGGAAGTGCAAAAGGCTTTGCTTTCTTTTGT
>JBIKRF010000169.1:0-2884 GCA_044349305.1 Flavobacteriales bacterium | reverse complement strand
ACTTCAGACATTAATCCAACTAATAAACTTGAATCAATTCCACCACTTAGAAATGCTCCAAAAGGAACATCTGCTCGCATATGCTGCTCAACCGATTCATTGAGGGTTGAACGCAAAAGATCTTGAGCCGTTTTCTTATCTGATAATTCGTAGCTCGTGTCGCTTAACAATCGATAGTAACAGTGCTTAGAAATTTCATTTCGCTTGAAATGCAGGTAGTGTCCGGCCTCTAGCAATTGCACTTTTTCAATTAAAGTATTCGGTGCACAGACGGTTTGCGTTTCAATGTATTCTTCAAGTGCTGAGCGATTGAGTTTTCTTGGAACAAGTTCACTTGCTAACAACGCTCTTATTTCGGAAGCTATAAAACAACCTTGTTGTTGAATGGAATAGTACAGTGGCTTCATCCCATATCTATCGCGAACAACGTATGTTTCGTTTGTTGGAATGTGATGAAGAACAAACGCGAACATGCCCTTTAATTTGGAAATGGCTTCCGTGCCATATTTATCGAAAAGTTCAAGAATAACTTCCGTATCACTTTCGGTTTGAAATTGCACATCTTGAAGGTCATTCGACTTCAATTCAACATAATTGTAGATTTCACCGTTGAATGCAATTACCCAATTTTTGTTGGAAGAAAGCATGGGTTGATTCGCAGATTGCTCTGTGTCGATAATGGAAAGGCGTCGATGACCGAGCCCAATGTTTTCATTGAAATAATGACCATCGGCATCTGGACCGCGATGAGCCATTTGCTTGTTCATACGCTCAAGCACATGCTGAATCGGTTGCTTACCTTTGTATTGAATGATAGCGCTTATTCCGCACATGATTGTTTGAGCATTTTAGTACATTGGCTTACCCAATAATCTGAAGAAAATTTCGAGGATATTTCAGAACTCGTGTTGCCCATAGATTGCATTTCGTCTAGGTTAGATTGAAACAGTTTCAAAAGAAACATTTTCAACTCTGAGGAAGATTTCGGATTGAACGAATATCCGTTCACACCTTCTTTCAAAAAATCATGTTTCGCTCCAACGGCATTCGAAAGTAGTAATGGTTTTCCGAGGGAAGCCATTTCATGAACGACTACTCCCCATGGCTCATATAAGCTTGGTAGTATAAATGCCGAGGCGTTTTCAAGTTTTTTACTGAGCTCATGCGGTTGCACGAATCCGTGATGAACAATGTCTTCGTTTTCAATTCTGGAAGAGAATAATTCACCTGTTCCAGCTATGTTCAATTTCCATCCCGAACGTTCATTCGGTGGAATGGAAAGAAATGTTTCACAGAGTAAATGAATGTTTTTAACAGCGATATATCGAGCAACACACCACAGTTCTTTGCTTTCATTCAAGGCAGTGCGATTAAGTCGAAAAGCGTCTTGGCAGGTGTAGAATCCATTGTATGTATGATCTTTCGAAAACCCCAGTTTCCGCGCTGTTGTCATTTGCGCCTTTCCTGGAATGAAAGCGAATTGAAACAGTTTTTTGTATTTCAATTTGAAATACAAACTGCCAAGAATAAATTTTAACGTCTGCTTCCAAGTGGTGTCGAATGCAAGAGCTGTAGGTTTATGCAAGTCTTTTACCCACTCAAGATATTGTTGATCGCCCCAGCCGCTGCACAAAACAAATGCTGGATTGAAATCGGAAAGTTGGTTGAATGTTAATTCTGATTTTTTGACGAACTGAATGGAATCGTCAAATTTAAAATTGAAGGGAGCTTCATTGTTTATCGGATAATGAACCACAAGTAACTTGTGATGCGTGGCTAACTTGTTTAAGCATTCAACGGTGTACCCGGCCAATTCGCGATATAGAATCAGAATATTCATGCGGCAGCCTCTAACTTTGCTTTAGCTTCTTCCTGTGCTGCTCGTTCAATCTTATTGTCTTTCGCCAAGTAGAAATACATCCACAAGAAGAAAGGAAATCCATTAAGGAAATAGTGCCCTTGGCGCGCCAGGTAGAGTATAATAATGAGAGCAATTCCATTCGACATCACCCAATGTTCTTCCGAGGCCGCGCGCTGCTTAAATATCCAACACTTGAACAAAATGAAGAACATGACGAAAAGTCCGTAGATACCCGTCTCCGACATGAGTCGAAGAGCCATCGAATTTGCGTCCATTTTATTGAATTCAATATCTACAGCACCCGAAAGATTTGTCAGGGAATATTTGTCAAAAGCCACGGGATGTGAACCCAGTCCTGTTCCGAAGAGAGGGTGACGTTTGAAGTTTTCATAAGCGATGTGATAATTGTTGTATAAAACGAAACTAGAACCATGAATGTCGTAACTCTTGTAATTTTTAGTTTCAAACATGGTAAATGTTCCATCCCAGCGATCTGTAAATTCAGGTACGTTTTTGTATGCGTAATCAAAAGAGAAAATGAAAAGCGGAACGAAAATAATGGAGTATTTTACAATACCAAGATTGAGAAGGAACAACACAATGGCTACGAATATACCAATGATACCAAGACTGGAATACGTGAGCAGGTAGGCTAGAATAATTACCAATCCGTGCCAACGCTTGATGAACAGCGTTTTTCTAGCGATGGTATTATACAGTGCAACGAAAAAGGCAGGACTAATTACCGCCGCGAAATAAGAGGGCTCCGAGAAAACTGAATTTAGGCGAAGCCCAAGACCACCTTCCGTTAAGCTCCATTTATTGAACAGCCAGTTGTAGTTATAGCCAGGAGTGAACCCCGCGAAATAGGAAGCCAATTGAAAAATACCAATGAATGAAACTAGGAGAGAACCAACCATGTAGTATTTGAAAAGTTCTTTCAACTTGAAATCGAATACCTGAATCACATAGTGGTAGAAAAGAACTGAAGCGAAGAATCCAACAAAAATTTTGATGAACATG
>JBIKRF010000079.1:0-10967 GCA_044349305.1 Flavobacteriales bacterium | reverse complement strand
CCAAAATAGCCTCGTTGGCTTCTTGTTCACGTTCCGCATCTGGTTCAAGTAGGTCAACTGAAAGGATTGGATAGGTTGAAAGTCGATTTCCAATTGCCTTAATTCCCTTCACCGAAATAAAATCTGGCAGGTTCACTGTCTCGTCCATCTTGTTTTGCGCCTGCTTAAATTTCTTATTGAAACGTATGTAGACATTTGGGAAATGGTTCGTTGTTGCAACCGCCAACTTCGATTTTGGGTGTTCGGTAATGAATCGAACCAATCCTTTGCTTGGTTCAATTAAGAATCGCTTCACCATCCAGGTTTCTTTCTCTCCGTCGAAATAAACCGAACTCATCGGTTTCTCAGGTAGCCATTTTTCAATGGTTATCATATTGTCAGGAAAATGAACACTTAAATCTGGTGCAATTAACTGATAGTCTCCCGAAGATTGTATGACAAGTATCTTATCCTCAGGACCGAAATCTCCTAGGAATCTTCCTCGACCTTCGTCGTTGAGTCGTTGAACACTTTCATCGATCCAAATCTTACGAGCACTCAAAGTAGAAACTCCTGCCGATTTCAATTCAACTTTTTTAACAGGGTACTTCGTTGCAACGTTACCTTGAGCGTCTCGACCTTTAACGGCCAATTCAGAAAAGTCAACGTCGAACTTCAATTTCTTCAATCGCTCAAGAGCTCTTAAATTAACTGTAACTACCTCGGCTTCTCCGTTCGGATTGGCGCTGAAATAGAGAACCTCACTTCCAGGAGTACCTTTTGTAAGGTCGTATTCTTTATCTCGGGTAATGGAAGTCACTGCGAAACGTTTTATGTTGGCTCCGCCGTTCTTACCGTCGCGATACATTAAATTGTAAATGGTGCGACGGTCGTCTTTCTTCCAAACGGCAATGTGAATGATATCCTTCCCGAAGAACGCTTTCTGTTGAACTTTCGAAACCATCATTTTTCCGTCTCTACGGAAAACGATGATATCGTCGATATCTGAACATTCGCAAACAAATTCACCTTCGTCGCGTTTCAATCCAATTCCGGCGAAACCTTCTGCCAGATTCACAGAAAGCTTGGCATTAGCGATAGCTACCGCAGCAGCTTGAACCGTATCGAAGGTTCTGATTTCCGTTTTACGCTCTCTTCCTTTTCCGTATTTCGCTTTTAAATCTTTAAAGTAAGCAATGGCTGTATCAGTCAAGTGATTCAATTTTTCCTTCACCTCATCGATTTCGCCTTCCAATCTTGAAATGAAATCGTCTGCCTTCTTACTATCGAATTTCGAAATTCGTTTAATCTTGATTTCAGTCAAGCGCGCCACATCTTCATCCGTCACCGCACGCAAGAATTTCTTCGTATGTGGCTTTAATCCTTTGTGAATCGCCGCAATGATATCGTCCCAAGTTTCACATTCCTCAATATCGCGGTAGATTCTCTTTTCAATGAAAATCTTTTCCAACGAAGCGAAATGCCAGCTTTCCTGAAGTTCATTCAGCTGAATTTCTAGTTCCTTTCCAATTAAATCACGCGTTCTGTCTGCTGAAATCTTCAGAAGCTCATCTACAGGAAGGAATTTCGGACGGTCGTCGTGAATGACACACGAGTTCGGAGAGATACTGATTTCGCAATCGGTGAAGGCGTATAACGCGTCAATGGTCTTATCTGGAGAAACACCTGTTGCCAAGTGAACCATGATTTCAACAAACTCCGCAGTATTGTCTTCAATTTTCTTGATCTTGATTTTGCCTTTTTCGTTGGCTTTCAAGATGGAATCAATCAAGGAAG
Organism: Flavobacteriales bacterium; assembly: GCA_044349305.1. GTDB lineage: Bacteria > Bacteroidota > Bacteroidia > Flavobacteriales_D > Sanyastnellaceae > CAIZGX01. Next base: position 9,191 of record JBIKRF010000079.1, on the reverse strand, counting down.
ATGTCGTTGTTCCGAATGGAATTTCAGTAATAATCAAGCAACGCGCGGCGTCGTCTTTCTTGATTTTCGCGCGAACGCGAACCTTTCCTCCACGAAGTCCGCCGTTGTAATCCGAGAAATCGGCCATTCCACCAGTCAAGAAATCGGGAACAATGTGTGTTTTCTTTCCGCGCAAAGCGTCAATGCTCGCATCAATGAGTTCAACGAAGTTGTGTGGAAGGATTTTACAAGCCAATCCCACGGCAATTCCTTCAACCCCCAAAGAAAGCAAAAGAGGAAATTTGACAGGAAGCGTTTCCGGTTCCTTGTTTCTTCCATCGTAACTCGCTAACCAATTCGTTGTTTTCGGATTGAAGATAATCTCTTGCGAGAGTTTGTTCAATCGCGATTCAATGTAACGAGGCGCAGCAGCGCTGTCTCCTGTGAAAATATTACCCCAGTTTCCTTGGGTATCGATGAGCAAATTCTTTTGTCCAATTTGAACCAACGCATCACCAATAGAAGCATCTCCATGCGGATGGTACTTCATGGTGTTTCCGATTACGTTCGCCACCTTGTTGAAACGACCATCGTCCATTTCCCACAAGCTGTGCAAAATTCTTCGTTGAACCGGTTTCAGTCCGTCGTACAAATGCGGGACCGCACGCTCAAGGATTACGTATGAGGCATATTCCAAAAACCAACCTTCATAGAGGTCAGTTACGCCAACAACGTTTCCTAATTTATTCTCTTCTGGATTTGTATTCTCTTCCATCTCCACTCCTATTCTGTTTCTGGTTCAGTTTCAACTTCCTTCTTCTCTACAATTTCGTCTTTCTCTACGCGAAGGTTTCTAATAATAAAGTCTTGTCTATCGGGAGTGTTCTTCCCCATATAGAATTCAAGAATGTCTTTGATGTGTATGTCTTTTGTAATTACGACCGGCTCGAGGCGAATGCTTTCACCAATGAAGAACTTGAACTCGTCTGGAGAAATCTCTCCCAACCCCTTGAATCGCGTGATTTCAGGTTTGGTTCCTAACTTCTGAATGGCATGTTGACGCTCGAGATCGGAATAACAATAGATGGTTTCCTTTTTGTTTCTCACACGGAACAACGGTGTTTGAAGGACATACAAGTGTCCAGATTTCACCAAGTCAGGGAAAAACTGAAGGAAGAACGTGATCATAAGCAAACGAATGTGCATGCCATCGACATCGGCATCGGTTGCGATAACCACGTTGTTGTATCGAAGTGAATCAAGTCCGTCTTCAATGTCCAAAGCTGCTTGAAGCAAGTTAAATTCTTCGTTTTCGTAAACGACCTTCTTCGTTAAACCATAAGTGTTTAAAGGCTTTCCCTTTAAACTGAAAACGGCTTGGGTTTGAACATTTCGAGAAATGGTAATGGATCCAGAAGCCGAATCTCCTTCGGTAATGAACAACGTTGTTGCATTGGCCAAGTCGCTTTTATCGGCATAGTGAACTTTGCAATCGCGCAATTTCTTGTTGTGCAAGTTCGATTTCTTGGCGCGCTCTCTGGCCAATTTAGCAATACCCGCAAGTTCCTTTCTTTCTCTTTCCGATTGAAGAATTTTCTTCAAAAGACTTTGCGCAATTTCAGGATTTCTATGCAAGAAATTGTCGAGTTCTTTCTGAAGGAATTCTAAAATGAAAGCCTTCACACTCTTTCCGTTCGGCTCAATTTCGTTCGAACCTAACTTGGTTTTAGTTTGTGATTCGAAAACCGGCTCAATGACTTTGATAGCCACGGCAGCAACAATTCCCGAACGGACATCGACTGCTTCGTAATCTTTTTTGAAGAAGTCGCGAATGACTTTCACATAGGCTTCACGGAAAGCCGCTTGGTGCGTTCCACCTTGTGTGGTGTATTGTCCGTTTACGAAACTATAATATTCTTCTCCGTATGAATTGGTGTGTGTAATTGCCACTTCAATGTCATCACTTTTTAAGTGAATGGCAGTGTAGAGTGGATCTTCAGTCATATTCGCTGCGAGTAAATCGCGTAATCCATTTTCCGATTTGAATTTCTGTCCGTTGAAAATGATGGTTAATCCAGCATTCAAATAACAGTAATTCCAAAGCAAACGTTCGATGTGTTGTGAACGGTATTGGTAGTTCACGAAAATGCTATCATCGGGAACGAATGACATGAGTGTTCCGTTCTTCTCAGCCGACTTTGCAACTTTAAAATCTTTGGTGATTTCACCTTTTCCAAATTCAGCTGCTTTTACCTCGCCTTCACGGAATGATTCAACGCGGAAGAAAGAACTCAATGCATTCACAGCCTTGGTACCAACCCCATTCAACCCCACTGACTTTTTAAACGCTCGAGAGTCGTACTTACCTCCGGTATTAATTTTCGAAACGCAATCGATTACTTTTCCCAATGGAATACCTCTACCATAGTCGCGAACGGTAACCGTTCCATCTTTGATGGTAATCTCGACATTCTTTCCATTCCCCATGACAAATTCGTCAATGGAGTTGTCCATAATTTCCTTCAACAAAACATAGATACCATCGTCGGCGGTAGTACCGTCTCCGAGTTTACCGATGTACATCCCAGGGCGTAAACGAATGTGTTCGTACCACTCGAGGGATTTAATATTGTCTTCTGTGTATTTAACTTCTTGAGCCATCTCGTCTATTCTAAATCAGACTTCGAAAGTAATACGCAGAATAACTCCTGAAATTCACAATGGTTGGTAGTTTTCAACAGGTTAGTGAAAACACCCGTTGATACTATTGTTCAGACATCTGAATCAACGCAAAAACAGCATAGTTAATCATATCGCGAAAACCGCTGTCAATTCCCTCGGAAACGAGGGTTTTGCCTGCGTTATCTTCAATTTGTTTGATCCGAAGAATCTTCATAAGAATTAAATCGGTGAATGAAGATACCCGCATCTCGCGCCAAGCTTCGCCGTAATCGTGATTCTTATTCATCATTAAATCCTTGGTAATCTGAGCTTGTTCCTTGTATAACTGAACGGCTTTTTCAGGCTGAAGTTCTAGTGGAGCATCAGAGGGCAATTCTAACTGAATAAGAGCCATTAAACTGTAGTTAATGATACCTACAAATTCATCTTCAATACCTTCTCCAACTTTGCTTTCGCCCTTTTCTTCAATGGTGCGAATACGCTGCGCCTTGATGAAAATTTGATCGGTTAAACTGGAAGGACGTAAAATTCTCCAAGCTGTCCCGTAGTCGTGTGTTTTCTTTTGAAAGAGATCGACACATTTTTGAATGGCCTGATCGTATTGTGCAGAAGTGTCTTTTATTGCGCTCATGATTCGAAATGCAAATGCGATGAAAATGTTCATCTTTGCGTTTCAAAGATACATCTTGAAATGAATTCCTCCGCCTCACTCCCATTGGTAATGGGAATTTTAAATATCACACCCGATTCTTTCTATGCTGGAAGTCGCACTAATTCTGAAAAGGACATTTTATTTCGAGTGGAAAAAATGCTTTCCGACGGAATGGATATTTTAGATTTGGGCGGACAATCGACTCGACCGGGTGCAATTTATATTTCTGCCGAAGAAGAATTGAATCGTGTTTTGCCTGTACTTCGTTTCATTCGGAAAGAATTTCCTTCCTTAACCATAAGTATAGATACGTTTTATAGTGAAGTGGCTTCGTCATGTCTTCATGAAGGAGCTCAATGGATTAACGATGTTTCGGGCGGAAGAATGGATTCGAAGTTATGGAATGTCGCTGCTGACGAGCAATGTACATATGTGCTCATGCATTCGCGCGGTGATTCTTCCAACATGAAAGAATTGGCCAATTATGAAAATATAGTTGAAGAAGTTTCTGCCTATTTCCAAATGGAAATTGAAAAGTTGAATCAATTAGGAGTTTCTAAAATCGTTCTTGACTTAGGTTTCGGTTTCGCGAAAAATAAGGAGCACAATTTCGAATTGCTTCAAAACTTGGAACTATTTACAAAATTCGGATACCCTCTATTGGCAGGTGTTTCTAGGAAGAAAATGATTCAACAAACTTTGAACACAACAGCTGAAGAAAGTTTGAATGGAACGACTGCCCTTCATGCTTTTGCTCTGGATCGCGGCGCATCTATTTTACGCGTTCACGACGTACTTGAAGCAAAGCAAGCAGTGAAATTATACAGCGCGCTTACCTTCCGCAGCCATTAAGGTGTTTTGCATCAATGACACAATGGTCATTGGTCCTACTCCACCCGGAACTGGAGTAATAAAACTGCATTTCGGAGCGACTTCTTCAAAAGTGACATCGCCTAAAAGTCTAAAACCACTTTTCTTTGAAGCATCTGCAACACGTGTAATTCCTACATCAACCACCACTGCACCATCTTTCACCATATTTCCTTTTAGAAATTCGGGTTGACCAATAGCCGCAATGATAATATCAGCAGATTGACAAATCTCTTCAATGTTGTTTGTTTTGCTGTGGCAGAGGGTTACAGTGCAGTTTCCATAAGGATGATTGCGCTGAAGTAAAATGGAAACAGGAAGTCCTACAATGTGTGATCTCCCCAATACAACCGCATGCTTTCCAGAAGTTTGAATATTGTTTCTTTCCAACAAAGTAATAATTCCCATTGGAGTTGCAGGCAGAAATGTCGGCAAGTTGAGCATCATCTTGCCCACTGATTCAGGATGAAATCCGTCGACATCTTTGTTCGGCGCAACCGCCATTAAAACCTTCTTTTCGTTGATGTGTTTTGGAAGTGGCAGTTGAATGATGTACCCATCGATCGCATCATTTTCATTCAATGAACGAATGGTTTGTAGCACTTCTTCTTCTGTGCAATCTTCATTTAACTGAACCAAAGTTGAATCAAACCCAACTTCTTCGCACGACTTAACCTTGGCATTAACATAAGTAACACTTGCTCCATTCGATCCAACAAGCACAGCAGCCAAATGTGGGCGCTTGAAACCCTGACCTACTCTGTTCAAGACTATTTGATTAATCTCAGATTTGATGGTTTTAGAAAGTGCTAATCCGTCTAGAAGTTGCATAAGCTGTGTTTGAGCAACAAAGAAACATCAATTTTCCTAAAAATTTTCATTCGAGGTTGTGTACTAAGTACACTTTCCTATATTTGAAGAACTAACTACCTATCGTATGAAACAAAAAAGTCTACTTTTTTTCGTATTATTATCTTCTGTTTTTAGCTTCCATGCTGAAGCGCAGATTCTTACATCAACTCCAGCTTTTCCAACACAAACCGATCAGATTACGGTTTATTATGATGCGACCCTAGGCAACGGTGACCTCTCAGGTTACACGCCCATTTATGCGCATACAGGAGTTATCACAAGCAACAGCATTGGCCCGAACGACTGGCAGCATACAGTAGGAAACTGGGGAACTGCAGACGCTTCGGTTCTTATGACTCCGATGGGAAATAACATTCATAAAATAGTAATTACCCCTTCCACCTTTTACAACTTGAATGTGGGTGAAACGGTTTCAAAAATGATGTTTGTATTCCGTAATTCGGCAGGTACTGTCGTTGGAAGAAATGCAGACGGAAGCGATATTTACTTAAATATTTATTCTGCCGGTTTCAATGCTTCGTTTTCTCAACCGGCTGCTGAGTCACAAATTGTAAATGCAAACCAAGTTGTTCCGGTAACAGCGAATTCATCTTTGCCTTCAGACATTTCAATTTCTGTAAATGGAAGTCAAGTTGCCTCAGGAACGGGAGTAACTTCATTAAATTACAACTTTAATCAAAGTGCAGCGGGTGAGTATCTCGTTACTATGTCGGCGGTTAATGGAGGAACTACCATAACCGACGAAAAGGTAATCATTATTCTACCCTCTATTAACGTTGCTGCTGCGCCAGCGGGAACTATTGACGGAATTAACATTACCTCTACAACAGGTGTTCGCTTGCAGTTGTATGCTCCGAACAAGAGTTTTGTTTTTGTTATAGGTGACTTCAATAACTGGCAATTGGATTTGAGCTATTTAATGAATCGCACTCCTGATGGAAACACGTATTGGTTAGACATTGCGAATTTAGCTCCGGGTACTGAGTATCGTTTTCAATACTATATTAATAATGAAGGAATGCGCGTTGCAGACGTGTATGCCGATAAAATTTTAGACGGTTGGAATGACGGATGGATTCCTGAAACCACCTATCCTAACTTGATTGATTATCCAACAGGATTGACATCAGAGCCTGTTTCTGTTTTTAGAACAGACCCTCCAGCATTCAATTGGACTGATCAAAGCTTTGTTCGTCCGGCTAAAACGAAATTGGTTGTTTATGAATTATTGGTTCGCGATTTCCTTGAGGACAGAACTTATGCTTCATTAACAGATTCATTGGATTATTTAGAAAACCTAGGTGTTACCGCAATTCAATTGATGCCTATTAACGAGTTTGAAGGTAATGACAGTTGGGGATACAATCCTTCTTTTTACTTTGCTCCAGATAAAGCATACGGTAGTGCTGAAGCTTTAAAAACTTTTGTTAATGAAGCTCACAATCGTGGAATTGCTGTAATCATGGACATTGCATTGAATCACAGTTTTGGTCAGAACCCGATGGTGCGCATGTATTTCGATGCAAGTGCTGGTCAATGGGGACAACCAACAACGAATAACCCTTGGTTTAACCCTACTCCGAAGCACGATTTCAATGTTGGATATGACTTCAACCACGAAAGTCAACAAACGAAGAATTTCACCAAACGCGTTTTAGCCCATTGGATGCAGAATTACCACATCGATGGTTACCGCTTCGACCTTTCCAAAGGATTCACACAAAATTATACGTTAGGGAATATTGGTGCATGGGGAGCTTACGATCAAAGTAGAATTAATATTCTTACAGACTATTACAATCACATGCAAACTGTTGAACCTGGATCTTATGGTATTCTTGAGCACTTTGCAGATAACAGCGAAGAAACAGTTCTAAGCAACAACGGTATGATGCTTTGGGGAAATTTGAACTATCAGTACATGGAAGGTTCAATGGGATATTCCTCAGATTTATCTTGGGGAAGCTATCAAAACAGAGGCTGGAACAATGCTCATTTGATCACGTATGCTGAAAGCCACGACGAAGAGCGCATGATGTATAAAAATCTTCAATTCGGAGCGAGCAGCGGATCTTATAACATCACAGATTTAAATACGGCATTGAAGAGACAAGAATTAGCACATTGTCTTTTGCTTCCGATCCCTGGACCGAAGATGATTTGGCAATTTGGAGAGTTGGGCTATGACTATTCCATAGGTGCATGTTCAGATGGGGTTACCATTGACCTAGCGAATTGTAAGACTTCTGCGAAGCCAGTAAGATGGGATTACTGGGACAATCAGAACAGAAAGCACTTATATAAAGTGACCGCAGCCTTGAATAATCTGAAAAAAAATGAACCTGTTTTTTCAACCACCAATTTTAATATTGATTTGGGTGGATTCGGAAAGCGTATTCATTTGAACGGAACGAACAATGCGGTTGTCGTTGGAAACTTCCAAACGACTTCGATCAATATGGTTCCTGGATTTCAACACACGGGGACTTGGTATGATTACTTTACAGGAAATGCGTTCCAAGTAAATGATTTGAATGCTGCATTCTTCTTCGAGCCTGGTGAATACCATGTATACACAGACTATCAATTGGCTGTTCCAGACTTGAACACTTCATTGGAAGAAGTTATGTCTTTCGCTAAATCATCATTCATGATATGGCCTAATCCTGCAAATAGTCGAGTAAATGTTGCATACAGCATGAGCCAAGCTTCTTCAGTGCAGATAGTTTTGCGCGATTTAACAGGAAGAGTGGTTTCGTCATTCAACACACAAGGTGTTTCGGGAATTAATCAAACCGAATGGAATTTATCTTCTGAAAATATTGCGGCAGGTTCTTACATCATTTCTGTCGAAACCGAAGGAAGAAGAGAATCGGCACCATTTATTTGGAATCCATAAATTAAGATTTACCAACAACGAGTAAGTGTATATTGGACACGAAGTGAAAACAATATATCTTAGCGCCACTATAACTTCAACAAATTCAATTTTTCATATGTCAAAACTCTATAAAACTAGTCTGCTTACCGCATTCATAGCATTGTTCTCCGCAATTTCTTGGGGTCAATCGATAAGCGGGGTGGTTACGGATGAAGAGAATCGCCCCCTACCGGGAGCCTTTGTATTGGTAAAAGGAACTGCCAACGGAACTGCAAGTGATCAGATCGGAAAATACACTTTAAAAACCGGAGCTGGAACTTTCGAGATAGAAGTGAAAGCTATGAATTTTGAAACAATAACACAATCCATAACTGTTACTGCTGCCGATGTTAATCAAAATTTCAAATTGATCTCAAGCTCAATTACCCTTGATAATATTGAAATTATTGGTTACGGCGTTGAACGAAACAGACCAAGCACAGGATCTATTGCAAAGATTAGTGGAAAAGATATTAGCGCAATTCGTACACCTAGTTTTGAAGCTGCACTTCAAGGTCAGGCTGCCGGATTGCAGGTTTCTCAAGGTTCTGGTATCGCAGGTGCTGGATCATTGATTCGAATTCGTGGAACGGCCTCAGTCTCTGCCGGTGGTGATCCGTTGTACATTATTGACGGTATTCCAATGACTCAAGACTATTTCTTACGTGGAAATAGCGGGGCTTTGAATAACAATCCACTAGCTACTATTAATCCGAATGACATTGAAAAAGTAGAAGTGCGCAAAGATGCTGCTGCTGCGGGTGAATATGGTTCACGCGCTGCGAATGGTGTAATTATTATTACCACGAAACGCGCAAAAGACAAAGGTTGGAAATTCGATTACGGATTGAACGCCGGAATCGCTACACCAGCTTCGCGTCCGAATATGTTAAATACGGAAGAGTACTTGCGCATTCGTCAAGAAGCGTGGGAAAACGATGGGGGAACGGGATACGTTTGGTTGCCGAACATGACCTCAGCTACAGACGATGCTGCTACTCGAAAAGCGGCATACATGAAAGCTGGACAAACAGATACAGATTGGGTGAATGAAACAGTAGGACGAGGAACCAAATATGGAACGAACTTCTCTGCACGTTACGGTGGAAAAAAACACAGTGTTTATTTTTCTTTGGGTTACGACGACAATCAAAGTTTCTTGATCGGAAATAGTTACAAGCGTATTTCTGCCCGTGTTAACCCAGAATTCCGTTT
>JBIKRF010000078.1:0-10985 GCA_044349305.1 Flavobacteriales bacterium | reverse complement strand
GCTTTTTCTTGATCCCGATCGCACACTTCGCAAAAAGGTCGTTGGAGCATTGGAAGCTGACGTTTTGATCGAAAGGGCGACATGGGTTATAACACCTGAATTAACAACAATATTTCAGCTGACAAAGCGCTTTAAAAGTGGTGAACGGGATAAGGCTTTTTTAAGTTCGTTTATCATGGAAACCTATAACGATGATGGTGATTACTTGAGCTTACTCAACGAGTACAATAGGTTGTATCCTACTTTGAATTTGAAAAATGAAAATGACTTTATCATTTTTGGATTAAGCACAAATTCAACCGAGGAGGCATTTGTACAGGCATTTCTATCTGAACCCGCTGAGTATTTCGAATTGTATGGTGATGCTGCTCTAGAAAAAGTAAAAGAACTTTTAATAAACTTGGCAGTTGATGCAAAAGAGAAACAGGATGTAGAAATTATAGATCGTGGTTTAGATTTGATTTATCCAGCATTGGAAGTAATGATTGAAGGATTAGACGTTTCAAAAGAGGACCTTAGAACGAGCGTAATAGAGATGTACGAGGAAGAATAACTGAATTTAAAGCGATCCAATGATGGTCGTAGAATTCACGAGTGCGCGTTGTTTCAATAAGGAGTAGTTTCCTGCTTCGTCATCGCCAAAAATCTTTTCAATCTCTACACCTGTCTTATTGTCTATCGCTTTGAACCATATAGTTCCATCTTTGCGATTTTCAATTTTTACATCGATAGGATAATTTGCACCGACAGAAGGGAGTGGTCCGATCACTAAATTGCCTAAACTGATTTCGTTTTCTCCGGGTTTTAAATATTGAATGATTTCAAGTTTCATTCTTTTCTGATCCGCACTTGTGGTGAAATAAGTTTTCGCACTGGTCGATGGCAACGGCATATTTTTTTTCACCAAATTGTCGATCAATACTCTACCTGTATTTGGATTTATCGCCCTCACACCCAAATTATGACCCGTTACACCCGTCAATTCTGGTGGAATTTCAAAATCGACATGTTTGCCAGACAATTGAACAGCATGCAGGGCAGCGCCATAGGTTACCGCCTTCATGGGTTCGTGTGCAATTATTTCTTGTTCTGGTGAATTAAAAATTGCTCGCAGCCTTCGTTTTATGCATGGAATCATCGATGAACCTCCAACCAAAATTATTGAATCAACATCAGCCGTTTCAATACCAACACTTCGAATACAGCGATCCATAACGTTTTCCGTTTGAATCAAAAGCTCATCAATCTCCTCCTCAAATGATTTTCTGCTGATATGGATTTCCAATTGATGTCTACCAAGCACACATACTTTATCAACAAAAGAAGTACCTGGTATGGACAATTCAATTTTAATTTGTTCTGAAACTGAGCGTAGATGAAGAAGTCCTCGTGCGTCTAAAGTCAAATCATGTCCTAAATCTTCTTTAAATTGAGCGAGAATGAGTGACCCGATTTTTTCATCAAATTCCTTTCCTCCCAGTTCGGTAAGGCCGTCTTTTGCCATGACATAAATACCTTCAGCATTCATAGTTAACAGAGTGACATCGAATGTTCCTCCACCGAGGTCATAAACAAGAATTGTTTTATCGTATTTCTTATTTGTGATTCCGTAATGTATGGCTGCTGCGACGGGTTCCTCGAGCAATCCCAAAACGGGCAGACCAACAAGAGACGCCGCATTTAACACACATTTCCTTTGTAAGTCGTTGAAATGAGCTGGAATGGTTATTACCGCGCCTTCGATGGGTTGGGAGGTGTAGGTTTCAGCATCAATCATTAATTTCTTAAGCACCAATGCGGCGAGACTTTCTGGAAACCACATCGATTGATCTCCATCAATATAAAGTGGTTTTTTTTCACCGAACGATCGCTTAAAGAAACGAATAACTGGCAATCCAGGGTTTTGTTCCAATCGTGCTTCAATGATACTGCCAATATAGGCAACGTCTCCATCTATATGAATCGCTGATGGGGTATGAAAAATGTTCTTGTTGGATACATCCGGAAGAAGTATCGGTTCGCCATTCTTTCCAACCGTTGCAACAAGTGAAAATGTAGTACCTAAATCAATGCCTATGTACATTTCACACCTCCAATTTAAGAAACCCCTGTTTCAGGTCAGCATTCAACGAGGATAAATCCGATTCCAATTTTAACTTTTGGCGGATACTTTCTTTGACTTTTTTATCAAAGGAATCAATATTTTGCATTTTTCGCTGAGCAGCAGCAGTTTCTGTAGATACAGTTTCCATTCGGGTGGTTTGAGAATGCTTCAAATCTGATTCAGCCTTCCGCAAGATTTCAGCAAACTCATTTTTTGCATGATTAAAATACTTCAGTTTCCAATCACGTTCGATATTCGTAAAAATCCGCTTGTACTCCATTTTCAACCATTGGGACACCTTCTTCAGCTCTTCCAACTCTGTTTCTCTTTTTTTCTTTTTCCCGCTGCGGATGGCAAAAAACACACCCCCTACTAGTGATACAAACATCAGCAATTTAAACCATGTTTGTTCCCACAAATTCAATTTTTCCATGAATTTAGACACCAAACCAACGAGCATAATGATAATCATATATGGCTGACGTACCGCACTGAAGAAGGCCATAAAACCCTTTTTCAATGGTTTAGGATCATGCCCCTTCTCAAAGTGGAATTGTTCTTCCAACTCCTCTGACACCTCCATTGCTTGAATCATTTTCACTTGACAAGAAAAATCGGCCATTCCATTTTCAATGCAAGCAGCATTGATTTCTTCGATAGACAAGGTCAAAAATTCATTCAATGCATTCGCATCTTGCGTCAAGTGCTCTGTGAATCCATCTCTCGCTTGTTCTTCAATCTTCTTAAGTGTTCTTTTTGATATGGTATAGGTCGTAGCTCTATCGACATTCACCTCTTCTAAACCCTGAATATCATCAATCTGATCCATCACAAAGGAATAAAGCGAGCCAGGTTGATTCTTGGTCAATCGATTAAAACGACCATTGATTCCATTTTCAAATTCAGAAAAGCTGCGTTGCAAATTAACCTTCAAGATACTAAAAACATCTTGTTCAAGTCTTTGAACACCCATTTTCTTGAGTTTCAAATGATCATTTTGAATGAGGACACGTCTCGAATTAAGGTCTTTTTGTTCGTTGTCGATGACGCTGTCTAGTGCTGTGACTAATTTTTGGGTGCTGATTGAAATCCCGGCCAAATTGAACAATTCGCGATGTTCGGCAATTTTCTCCAGTTCAGAAGACAATCCGTTGAGGTCGGTTATAGGCACCATTTTCCAAACCAAACGAGACACCAAGGTCTTGATATTTGCGGTTGTCGGTTTGTCGGAACAAGCAACAAAAAGCACGGCAGTTTCTTTTGAAAATCGTTGCGCCAAGTAGTCTAAATCAAGACCTTCTTCCAAGGTATCACCAACAACCAATACTTTGATTAAAATAGGGATTTTGCCACTTGATTTCCCAGGAATATGCTTTTGATCAAAAATTCTATAATTTATATTTGCAGATTCAACATTAACAATGCCTTGTTTTTCAAATGATTGAAAATCTTCAGTGCAACTTTCAGGAATTAAACAATTAAATTTAGTGTAATCAATATCGGTTTCTAAAAAAAGAATATCTACTTTAAGGGCATTATTATCAAACTCAGTCCAAAGCGGACGCAAAGGGTCTAGTAAAAATTGTGCGTTATCTTGAATAGAAATATCCTCGATCAGTTTTTCCAAGTCCTTTTGAATACCTTTTATTTTAGAAACTGCTGCAACGTTCTTCATTCCTAGTAATTTCAACAAAAATATGAATTAAAACCCACCTAATAATATGGCTAAACACGAAAGAGGCGATAATCGAACTGCATCGATTGCAGAGATGAAAGCGAATGGATTCGGTATTGAAGATTTAAAAGACATTTATTCTGTTGAAGAATTGAAATCAGAATTTTCATATTCTGAGCTAAAAGGCTATTATTCAGCGGCTGAGCTAAAAAGATCTTTTGAGGTCAGTGAAATTTCGCATGAAACGGACCCTTCCGAATTAAAAGACGATTACTCATCACATGAGTTGAAAGAATCTTTTTCCATTGATGAATTAAAAACACATTATTCACTCGATCAACTCAGAGAATCACATGATCTAGATGAACTGTCGAAAGCGTACAGTGTTCAAGAGTTGCACGGATCATTCTCGGCAAAAGAGATGAAACAGCATTTTGATGCTGATCAATTGCACGGAACCTACAGCGCATCCGAATTGCATGGCGCATTCAAAGCAGAGGAACTGCATGGTTCGTACAGTGCCGAGGAATTGCATGGCGTATTCAGCGCACAAGAAATTCATCGTGTTTTTAAAGCTGAAGAAGTTCACGGGGTATACAGTTCTGAAGAAATTCACGGGGTATATAAGGCAGACGAAATACATGGAGTCTATACCGCAGAGGAAATTCATGGAATCTACAGTGCGGAAGAAATTCATCGTTCTTTTACAGCAGATGAAATTCACGGCATCTACTCAGCAGATGAAATTCATGGATTTTATAAGGCCCAAGACATTCATGGAGTTTACACCGCCGAGGAAATACATGGAGTGTATACTGCAGATGAAATTTATAAATCATACACGGCAGAAGAAATTCACGGAATTTATAGCGCAGAGGAAATTCATGGAATTTATAAAGTAAAAGATATACATGGAATCTATACTGCTGAAGAAATTCATGGTGTTTTTACTGCTGAAGAAATTCACCGAGTATATACGGCTACAGATATTCATGGGATCTATACCGCTGAAGAAATTCATGGCATCTATCCAGCAAAAGAGATATACGGTGTTTATACCGCTGATGATATCCATGGTTTTTATACCGCAGATGAAATTCATAGAGTCTATACTGCAGCGGATATTCACGGTGTTTATGTCGCATCGGACATTCATGGAATCTATGATGCAGAAGACATTCATGGTGTATATACAGCCGAAGACATCCATGGTTTTTATTCAGCAGAAGAAATTTACCGCACTTACACGGCGGCCGAGATCCATGGTGTTTATTTGGCGGAGGATATTCATGGAATCTATAAGGCATCAGACATTTACGGCATTTATACTGCAGAGGATATTTATCCGATGTATACCGCAAAAGAAATTCATGGTGTATACCTAGCCGATGATATTCATGGCGTTTATTTAGCCAATGATATTCACGGAGTATATGAAGCATCTGAAATTCTTGGTGTATACACTGCGCAAGACGTTTATGGGGTATATACGGTTGAAGAAATTCATGAGGGAGGCTACACGGCCTTGCATATTTACGGCGTATATACTGCGGATGACATCTATGGCGTATATGAGGCTGTTGAGATCTATGGCGTATACAAGGCTGAAGATATTCATGGAGTATATACCCCAGAAGACATTTACGGGGTCTATCCTGCAAAAGACATATATGGTGTGTACATGGCCAATGAGATTCATGGTGTGTACCAACCTTCAGACATATACGGGGTGTATACGGCAAGCGACCTTTATGGCGTATATAGTGCCTCTGAAATTCATGGTGTATATACTCCAGCTGATATTCACGGCGTTTATTCTGCAGGTGATATTTACATTGCATATCCTGCCTCTGAAATCCATGGTGTGTATACCCCTGCTGATATTCACGGGGTTTACAACGCAAAAGATATTCACGGTATTTATTCTGCTGCTGAAATCCATGGGGTTTATACTGCTGAAGACATCTATTGGGGTGAGCCGATCTATACTGCTGATGAAATTCATGGTATTTATACACCCGAGGAGATCCATGGTTTTTTCAAAGCACAAGACATTCATGGGGTTTATACACCTGAAGAAATACATGGTGTTTATACCGCTGAAGACATCTTGTATTCCTACACCGCGCAAGAAATTCATGGAATATATACCCCAGAAGAAATTCACGGTTTCTATTCCGCTCTTGAGATACACGGCGTGTATACCGCAGATGAATTAAAAGGCATCTATACGATAGAAGAATTGTATCACGGATCGGGAGGAAACACTGGCACACTTGCTGGAGGAAACATGACAGGTGATTTACCCGTTTTCGCGGCCGATGAAATTCACGGTGTTTTCAGTTCTGAAGAAGTCCATGGCACATACAATTCCATAGAACTAAAAGATGTCTATACCGTTGACGAATTGCACAATGCGTACTCGGCACAAGAAATATATGACGGTACTGGAGGAATGGAAGCGTCTATGGCCAACCTTGGCGCCTATGGTGCTGCATTTTCAGCAGAAGAAATTCATGGAGTTTATACTGCCGATGAGATTCATGGGGTATATAAAGCAGAGGAAATTCACGGTGTTTATACTGCAGATGAAATTCATGGGCATTACACGGCGGAAGAGATTCATGGTCAATATACGCCTGATGAAATACACGGACACTATACGGCAGACGAAATACACAATGACTATCCAGCAGATGAAATACATGGTGTTTACACCGCTGAGGACATCCACAATGTGTATACACCCGACGAGATCCACAATTACTACACAGCTGATGAAATTCATGGCGTTTATGAAGCGAGTGAATTGTACAACGTTTATACGGCGGATGAATTAAAAAGTGCTTACTCGGCAAGCGAACTCTATGGTAGCTATAGCGCGAGTGACATGCACGGTGTTTATTCTGCCAGTGAATGCAAGGAAGGAGGATATTCGGCGAGTGAAATGAAGGATGGTTATTTTGACTGCAGCGAACTTGCAGATGCGGGTTATAGTTGCGGAGACTTAGCCAATGCAGGTTTTGACTTGTATGAATTGAAAGACTATTTTGACTTAAACGAACTTGCCAATCACTTTTCACTGCACGAGCTTGAAGGGCAATTTAGCGACGACGAACTGATTGCTGCTGGACTGAAGGAGCCACCTATGGAAACTGACTTCACCTCGTATTTTTGATAACATTTTTGATAAAAAAAATCCCGATCAATTTGTTGATCGGGATTTTTTATTTAGAATTCAGAATATGGAAGCGTAATTCGTAGGGTCGAAAATAAATTCAACGTCGCTCCCTTATAGTTGAATTTAATATCATTGTATCCAGTCCAAGTATCTTGAAGATTAAAAAACTCAATTTGTCCGGTTATATCCAATAATATGTAATCCGCTAAAGGAATACTCCACCCACCTGCTAAACCAAAAGTCCATGGCTGTTTTGGTGGACCTCCATCAATTGATGCCACTCGATATTGATAGTTTCTCAAATTTATCGAAATGCGCGTAGTTTGATTTACTTCAAGCCCAAATGAAAGAGCCGTCAAAGAATTAAAGAATAAACTATCAGCGCTGATGTTCAATTCATTTGCAAAGTTGATAACTGGCGCAGTTGCGCTGCTCAAATAACTCTTGGAATAATCGGTATAATTTACTCCAAAAGTGAGCAAAGCTTCATCCAAACGACCCGCTAATCCCGCTGAAATTTGTAAAGGTTGTTGAATATAGGTTGGAATATTCTGTCCACTTACAACTCTAAAATTCGTGCGTTGACTCGGCAGCGTCATAGAAACCCCAAAATCAACACCGCTGCCATACCCTACGTCAGCTTCAACAACATTATCTGACGCCTCACATGTTGATGCTTTAAAACCTATGGTAAATGAATTTCCTTTATAGGAATAATCATTTCTAACATCATATTTTTGAACTGTAGCACCACCCATTATATTCTCATAGCTCTTTACCGACGATAAGTTACCCATCAATACATTGTACGCAAAACCAACGCCAAAATGTTCACCTAAACCAACCGCCAATCCCATAGACATTTCATTCCGACCTCCCTTGACGTTGTAGTCTATAATTTGCCTGCCGGCAGATCCATCGTAATTGATGTCCCAATTCGAGTGAAATGATCGATTATTAGATGCTGCATGATATGAAAATGCAGGAACGACATAGAAATCGGAATAATCATTGAACGGAATGGGAACGGCAATAGAAACATGGTTTAATCCAAATTTTGGAGAATTAGTCGCATCAACTTCTGTGGTTATCGATGTCGAATTAGAACTCTCTTCTAGGCTTGCAATATCTCCTCCGAATTTTACTCCTCCCGCAATGGAAATATGTCTCATCATACCCAATGCTCCGGGATTCCAGTAAATGGCTGACGCATCATCGGCCACAGCAAGATAGGATACACCTAATCCTGTTGCGCGCGCACTGACAGGTTGATGCATGTAATCTGTTTTAAACATCGCTATCTGAGTAAACCCCAAAAATGGAACAATACAAATGAATAATACAAGGCAATTCTTCATGATAAAATTTTTATAATCCTAATGTGTATGTGAGACGAATCTTAAGCAGATTTTGAGAGAATTTACGCAGATCACTTTGTCCGGAAATCGACTGAAAATAACCTCTAACCATTGGGTTTTCATATCTCAAATTTAAGACAAAGCCATCGCCGATATTATATCCAACCTGCAAACCCATATTTCTTGAAAATGCATTTGGACTGAACACGCTCGCTCCTGCTCTACCATCCGTGTAAAGCACATTTTGCGATTTAACATGATTAAACACAGCGTTCCAATTTTCCCAAAAACCTAAAAAGGTAAAATCACCTAAGGCATACTTCAATTCGACTCCTAAACCAGCAGCGAATCGTCCTACATGAATTTGCTCTGTCGTACAATCAAGGCAAGGTGCATCTACCTGAACATCTAAATTGATTTTCTGGAAGGGTACATAAATTGTGACAATATTAAATGCACTAATACCCACTTTGAATCCAAATCGATTGAATCGATAGGCATTCATATTCATCACATAGCTCAAGGTATCAATTTGAGTAATTTGTCCCATCCCCGGAATTGGGGTATCTCCAATATCATAAAATGCTGTATCATTAGCACTTTCGATTTTACTCAAATTATACCCCTTATTCGAAGAGAAGAAAGCGCCACCAACAATTTGAATAGGTGGTATATAATTGATCCTAAGGGGGGCATTAAAGGTAACTTCAGCACTGACAGGGGCAATCACGCTCATTGAACGGTGACTAAAATTCGCGCTCCCATTAACAGGTAAAAATAAATTAGGCCCATAATACAGCATGGAATATTGCTTTTGAGAGACAAAATTTGTCGAATTCAGCCCTAAAGGCATGTCAAGATTAAAATTAAATGAATACTCACCACCATAATCTCTCCAGCGGTATGTTTGGTCTATTTTCTTGTCAATGATAGCAAGTGTGCGATAATCTGCATATTTCTTGGCCTCTTCGAATGCAGCTATAGATTTTCTATAGATGTGAATATCTCTAAAATAATCACCATCATACATGTGAGCCAAAAGGATTTTTTGTTTTGCCTGCGCTGCATACTTTCCATTCTCGTATATTTCTAAATAATCCTCTGGTGACTGGGTTTCCCACATTTGAGTTTCGAACTTATTCAAAACAGTGTTTTGAAACTCTAAATCTTCAGCATTCAACTCTTTGATCATGCCGGCAGCGAGTAATTCCAAAATGGATTTGTACAAATCATTCGATTCTTGGTACTTCTTCGCCAAACCAATATGATATGCATACCCACTATTCGACCATTTCGCTTTTGCCTCCGATTCTTCCGTTGAATTGGATGTGTTTTTCTGTGCCAATTCATAATGCGACTGAGCTTCCTCGTAATTTTTTAATTCAAACGCTTTGTCACCAAGTTTCATTTCATTGCGGAACGTCGCTTGTTTGTACAAATTGGCTGCATCAGATTCTAGCGCCATTTGCTTTTGAGCTCGTTCGAGTTCACTTATGGCCAACGGATAATTCTGACTATTGAATGCCTTTTGAGCGAGTTTTACAGCGCCATCGTAGGTTGTTATTTGGGATTGAAGAGCTGAAATCTGACTGTATTCTACACTGTACTTATCGTTGTTATATGCTTCTCTGTACAAGCGCAGTGCTTCTCTAAAATCACCTGAATCAAAAGCACTCTTTGCACTTAACAGAACGGATTCATTTTCTGCTGCATTGATTTTTTTTAGAATTAACCCTTTCAAACTTTTGGCCTGACTATCGTTCGGGAAATACTCCAACGCTTGATTGATCAAGCTCAATGCAGCTTCAAAATCGTCGTTATCGTACTGAGTACTCGCCTGACTATAGTAATACTCAAAATCCTGCCGTTCAGCAATTTCATTTTGTCTACGCTTATTTTCTGCAATCTTTGCCTCAATGGATTTTTTCAAAGCGTTGGTCGCGTCAGGAACTCCCTTACCTGCTCCTTTAAACTGAGCAATGGCTTGATTGATCTTTGTTAAAGCGGTCGCATACTGCTTGTCCTCATATAAATTTTGTGCCTCAGATTGTAAACTAGCTGCTTTCTTAATATCTTGAGCATTGGACTGAATGCTGCAAATCAATGCGATTGCAAGGATTAAATATCTCATAGATTTTATTTTTTATCAATTTCTTTTAGGCGAACTTGGGCTGCTTGAATATTTGGACAATTCTTGACAACATCCCTATAGATTTGAACCCCAATTTTATATTCCTTCTCTTTCGGCGAATAGAGCATTAAATAAGCATCGGCTTCTTCCAAGCGACTAAAGCAATCGGCATACGCTTTTCTCATTTTTTTAATTTCACCTTTCATGGATTTTACATCCGTTGATGATGGGTTGTAGGTCAGTGCCTTCAATAATGCTGCTTCAGCTTGATCGAATTCGGCACTTTCCATTAATCTTTCTGCATCATTCAAACTTCTGTTATAAAACCCTTTCATGGTTGCCAGCTCATCTTTTGCGTCCAACCAATCAATGAAAATGGTTTTGTCAAATTCATTCATCGGAGTAATTTTATCGATCTTTTCGTAATAGGATTCGGCCTCTATTAACCTCCCTTTCTCTTTGAATTTGAAGAATTTCTCCTTGTAGTCTGCCAATTCTCTAGATTTAAGTTCTTCGACCGTTGAAAGCCAAATCTG
>JBIKRF010000168.1:0-2935 GCA_044349305.1 Flavobacteriales bacterium | reverse complement strand
TAATTCCACCGTGCTCGCTTTTACTTCCAACCATAAAACCAGTTACATCTTGAAGGAAGACCAACGGAATGTTTTTCTGATTGCAGTTCATGATGAATCGCGCTGCCTTATCGGCACTGTCGCTGTAAATTACTCCGCCGAATTGAATACCGTCTTTTTTGCTTTTGATTACTTCCCTCTGGTTGGCCACAATTCCAACCGACCATCCGTTGATGCGTCCGTATGCACACACAATGCTCTTTCCATATTCGGCTTTGTATTCTGTGTATTCACTGTTGTCTACCAAGCACTCGATCATCTCGCGTACTTCGTAAGAAGTGGTTCTGTCGGTTGGAAGAATGCCCAACATGTTCTCTACTTTGCGTTTTGGCATTGCGGGAGCAATGCGATCGAACCCAGCGTCTTTGCTAGTCTTCCCTTGCTGACTCAACAATTTCTTCAAGGTATCTAACGCATCTTTGTCGTTCAACGCTTTGTAGTCAGTAACTCCACTAATCTCGCAGTGCGTTGTTGCTCCGCCGAGTGTTTCGTTGTCGACCTCCTCGCCAATAGCGGCTTTCACCAAATATGAACCTGCCAGGAAGATGCTTCCTGTCTTATCTACAATTAAAGCTTCGTCGCTCATAATAGGCAAGTAAGCACCACCAGCAACACAACTACCCATAACGGCAGCGTATTGCGGAATGCCCATGCTGCTCATGCGCGCATTGTTTCTGAAAATTCTTCCGAAGTGTTCTTTATCTGGAAAAATCTCGTCTTGCATCGGCAAGTACACCCCTGCACTATCGACCAAATAAATAATTGGAATGTGATTCTCCATGGCAATTTCTTGCGCACGAAGGTTCTTCTTTCCTGTAATCGGGAACCAGGCACCTGCCTTCACAGTAGCATCGTTCGCGACAACAAGACACAATTTTTTAGACACATATCCCATGACCACCACCACTCCACCAGCCGGACAACCACCGTGTTCTGCGTACATTCCGTCTCCTGCGAAGGCGCCCACTTCAATGCGTTCGGTGTCTTTATCTAAAAGGTAATCAACTCGCTCACGCGCCGTCATCTTTCCCTTTTCATGCTCTTTATCCATGCGCTTCTTCCCTCCGCCTTCATAGATCTTTTTCAATCTGCGTTGAAGTTCTGCAATGCGCTGAAGCATTTTATCTTCGTTCTTGTTGAATTCCAATTCTTTCGAGTCCATGCGGCAAAGTTAAGTATTGCGTGTTCTATTGTGTTCGTTGAAAATAGTTCCCTGAAAATATTGAATCGCTCAACACTTTTTTCAATTCTTGAAGTAATATGTGAGGCTCGAGCAAGGCCTTATCGAAAAAGCCATTGTTTGCTGCATTGCAAACAAATAATTTTTTATGTTGAAAAGGACCGCTCTGCGCGAATTCAGGGTGCAGCTGTGAAAGTGAAACTTTGGATGTATTCGGAAAATACACCAACTCGCCATAAGCATCGGTTTCGTGCAACGCGAACAGCATTCGTTCTTTATCGAAATTCAAATTGCCTGTGCCTTCCTCTGCTCCCACATACTCCGCCCCCGCATCTTTCAACAAAATTGCCCAATACGATTGGTTATTCGCCACGGTCCAGTCGCTGCCGTTATTCGTCGCAAAAAAAACTTTCCTCCTCCTTCCTTGCGAAGCATCTTTCGTAGAATCTTTCGTAGAATCTTTCGAAGAATCTTGCATCGCATCGAGGTATGCGTTTTCAATTTCTAAAAAAAGCTCTCTCGCCAATACATCCTTCCGTAGGACATATCCAAAAACATACAGCCACTCTGCCTTTCCAAGCGGATGTTCTTCCAGATATTCCGTAGTTGGAATAACTGTGCATTGTGGCAGTTTCGATTGATAGGGTGTTGATTCGAAGGGAACACTGAAGAGAACGGATGGGTTGAGCAAGAGTAATTCTTCCATACTAACATCGCCGTTCTTGGTGAGGTTTTGTGTCTTTCCATTTGCAATTTGTTCTTGAAGATTTCCAAGCTGAATGCGATCTGCATAGGTTACTCCGCAAACGTTATTCATTCCATCCAATTCATTTATGAAATAGGAATGTGTGGTGCTGAGAAGGGCGATTCTTTGCGAATTTGTTTTAGAAAGAGAAACGGAATGAGAAACAGTAGGAGAATCAGAGTGTGAAAGAAACTGAATGAGCGTATCGTTTCCACTTTTCACTACGCGAAAACCTTTGGCGTATTTGGGTTGAAAAAGAACCGTCACATCGCCTGAAGGATTTCCATTTGAACAAGCGTTCAGAAAAGCAGCGCTAATGAGCAAAATGAATAAAAGGCTATGCAGTTTCATGCGGCAAAAGTAAACAAGAAAAAAGCCACTCGAGAGTGGCTTTTTCATTAGTTCCAAATATAACTTTTGGTAACCGGTTGCAGCTGTTCGTATGCTGAAAGAATAATTTCTTCCGACTCCATAAAAGCTACTAAATCTTGAAGGGTAAAGTCTTGCATAGGCGCGTTTAATTTTTAGGCTTAACGCAACCTTTTCTTTCGATATTGCCCTTACGACTATCTTTTTTTAGATCACCAGCTTAATGTTGTGCTTTTCGATGTGCTTACGCAGATTAATCAATGCATAGCGCATTCTTCCCAAAGCCGTATTAATGCTGATTTCCAGGTGATCTGCAATCTCCTTGAAGCTCATGTCGTAAACAATACGCATCATAACAATCTCGCGTTGCTCAGTAGGAAGCATGCCGATTAGCTGGCGTACCTCTTTGGTCACTTCCTTTTGAATCACCTGCTTCTCTACGTTCTTCGATGTTTCTTGAACGAAATCAAGTGGGTCATACTTGTCGGTAGCACGTTGAATAGGCATTTTCTTGTTGTTTCTGAAATGATCGATGCACAAGTTGTGTGCAATACGCATGATCCATGCAGAGAATTTACCTTCTTCGTTGTACTGTCCGTCTT
>JBIKRF010000077.1:0-11030 GCA_044349305.1 Flavobacteriales bacterium | reverse complement strand
GGAGAAGGCTCAAATGTTACGCATCACCACCGTAGGCCTGTGAGTGTAAATTCAGGAAATAGCTCTTCTTATAATCAAGGTGTTTTAAGAAAGAATTTGATTCAGCCTATTTCAGAATCTTCAAAAACACCTCAGCAAGTCATGCCTTCCAGGTGGAATACTTCAAATGATTATTTGAAGCCTTCTTACTCAAGACCAATGAATCCCGTTGATTCCAATAGACCTTCACACAGTGCACCTTCTCAGGGCAAGTCAAACAACTCCCGACCTCAACGTACGAGTGATGCGCCGACATTTAGGTCGCCAAGTCAATCACCCCCTTCCAATAGTTCACCTGCTAGATCGACTTCAACACCTAGTAGTCCGTCGAGATCAACTCCTGCACCAAGCAGTCCGTCAAGATCATCTTCACCAGGAAAGCGACCTTAAAAATAATTTATGCGGGAGAAAATTTGTGCAGTTGCATTTCTTGTAGTTGGCTTGTGCTTTGCGAATGCAGGTTGTGGCCAAAACGAAGATGATGCATTGCGCTTTTCCAATACATCTGGTGCATATTCAAATAGAGCTCTTGGAATGGGTGGGGCTTATACAGCTCTTGGCGCGGATTTAACCAATTTTTTTCAGAATCCAGCAGGTTTGGCTGCGTACAAAAAACAAACCCTTGAATTTGGACTTAGTTTTCTATCACGCTCAACGAATGTTGATTTCAACAATCGTGTTTCTTCTGCAGCTACAACAGGATTGGGGTTGAATACATTTGGTTTTACGTCAACATTTGGAGAAGCTGGCTATGGATGGGGACCTTGGATTTATGGGTTGGCTTATGGCAGAACTCAAACGTTTAAACGTGTATACAATTTAGAGTCGAGTGATGATCAGTCATCGCTCCTAGACGTATACACCAATCAATTAAACAGAGATAATCCAGCAAATATTGATGTGGCAGCCACTTATCCATTCGGTGCTGGTTTAGCTTGGCAAAGTGAGTTAATCAATCCGGGTTTAACAGAACCTTATGCGCACTTGAGTATAGACGATGGTACTTTTTCACGCAGCCAAGATGTGGAGGAAAGTGGATATATTCGAGAAACGAATTTGGCAATAGCTCGGGCTTTCGAAGGTAAATTATTCTTTGGTGCCTCTTTCGCGTTTCGTAAAGTTGTGTTTGAAAGAAATTCGACTTATTCTGAGTCCTTCACTTCGAATGGCAATGCTGTGAATTACTCCTTAATCGAAGAAAACAGCACTTCTGACGTTCTAACGAAAGGACCCTCAATTCAAGCGAAGTTAGGTATTCAATATGCCCCCAGTCCTTATATAAGATTGGGTGCATTTTGGCACTCTGAATGCAAGCAATCCATAAGTGATAATTTCTTAGCGCGTATGGAAACGTCAATTGGAATTAACAACGATACCTCTTTCACTTCTGATAAAAATGTTTTTGATTACGGAGTTGAAGTGCCAGCTTCTATAGGAGCCGGAGTGGCTTTGATTTTAGGGAATTTAGGAATTGTTTCTCTCGATTATGAATCACGAGATTTCTCTAAGATGGTTATGTACGGAATTACAGGAGGCACCGCCGAGTTTGCACCGGAGAATTCAGTGATTGAAAAGAATTACAAACGCGTTCATAACGCCAAGATTGGAACGGAGTTTCGCATTGCAGATGTATATCGATTAAGGGTGGGCATGGGTTATCGGACGTCTGTTTATTCAAATTTAGCAGGTAAACCCAATGAGCCTCTTTTCAATTGGAATGTAGGTGCGGGATATAAAAAGGATGATTTCTATTGGGATTGTGCAATGGTTGTAACAAAAAATAAAGAGGGTTATTTTCTGTATAACCCAAATTTAATTTCTATGGCCAACATCGATAATTTTCTAATTCAAATGAACTTCTCTGTGGGAATTCGATTTTAATTCGATAATATAGAAAGCGCAATTCCGGCAGCCACTGATACATTCAGTGAACTCGTTTTTCCTTTCATAGGTATTGTAACCAACTGATGCGCACGTTTCAAAAGTTGCGGATTAATTCCATCTTCTTCCGACCCCATAATTATACAAATTCCAAGATTGAGGTCACGTGAAGACTGAAATTCTTGAAGGCTTACCGTTGCCTTTTCAGAAAGTACAACTGATCCAATTCCAGAAGCGTGCAAGTAATCGAGCGCATCAAGTAGATTTTTCACCTTGCAAATATTCAAATGCATGAGTGCACCGGCAGAAGCCTTTAACGCATCTTCATTAATTTGGGCAGCACCAACTTCTGGTACAATAATACCCTTTACTCCAAAGCATTCTGCTGAACGACAAATAGCCCCGAAATTCCTAACGTCGGTAACACGATCGAGTATTAAAAACAAAGGGGGCTCGCCTGTTTCAACTTCATTCATTACCACATTTTCAAAATCGGCGAAGGCGATAGGAGCCATAAACGCAAGCACACCTTGGTGATTGGAGCGTGTTATTTTGTTCAGTTTTATTTCAGGAACTAGAACAAAGGGAATATGCTCTTTTTTCAGGCGGTCTTTAAGTTGACGCAATTTGTCACTGCGCAATTCTTTATTGAAAAGTACCTTATCGATATTTTTTCCTGCATCAAGGGCTTCTTCCAATGGATGAATGCCAATGATTAAATTTGATTTTGATGATGTAGTTGGTCTCACAGTGCAAAAGTAATCTTTATTCCCGGAATACACGACCTTGGCGCCAAGTGTTTACTGCTTGCTCCCAACTGTTTCGGTATAATCCATCTCGTTGGAGAATTAAGACATTGTTTGAAAAATTGTCTTTTTTGTATCTAAACAGGAAGGAGAACGATCCAGGAATGGTTTCGTCTCCGTATACCCACCTTTCGCTGAAACCAATATTTTCTACTCGGGTAGGTTTTCCATAGATAATATAAATCATTCCGCGGTCGGTGCGCCAACCGGGAACGGTAGTCGAGAAATAAGTGTTGGCAGTATTTACTCTTCGGAAGAAAATTGAAATGAGTTCTTTGGCTTTTTCTTCAGATCCGCCGCAGTCTTTCCAGAAATTACAAAAACTTGTGTAGGGGTCACGAACGTTGTAGATGTATTCAAATTCAGATTTTGACGTGATGTATCTTAAGGGTGAAATTAAATCTTTGAGTGCTGTTGTAGTTGGAAATTCACCATGCGAATACAAGTAAAGATCGGCAGAGTTTTTTGTTAGGAAGAGATACGATTTGTTTTCAGCTATGAAATGATACCTCGAACCGTCGAATTTCAAATTGATTAAACTGAAAGAACTTGAATCAGGAATGACTGGAGAGTTGTTTGAGAACGCAGGGGGCGGTAAATTGGGAATCTGACTCAATGCGAAAATTTTCGCAGGGGTTTTTTCAGAGTTTTTAAATCGAGGAAAATCGAGGTGAATGGTATCGCCAGTTACTAAATAGCGGTCGTAAATAGGAGTGTTGGTTGAATTGGAGGTGACTAGGATGTCGTATGCACTGGGCTCTTCATTTTTTAAGAAAACAAATTTCTTTTCATGTAAAGCTCGTCGGTTTAAATCTTTCAGAACGACAACTACTTCAGTGTTACCAAACGCAATGGGTAAGGGTATTTCTTTTCTCCATTCACCCGATTCTTGCATTTGTGGTGGGTTGAATTTAAAATGAAGGGTGTCAGGCTCTTCCTTTTCTTTTTGAATGGTTATTTGAATGTCTAATTGAGCCGAGAAATTTTCATGGGTTGATTTTCTGGAATAAAGAAGTTGATCGGCGTCGAATTTCAGCAAGATTCGCGAAGTGTCATTGCTCGTGTGAATCAGATTGACCAGTGGGTTGAAATAAAATTCGTTCGAACCGAATTGATCTTCGCCAAGTTTTTTAGAAGATGAACATGAAAAATAAAGAGGAGCACATAGTAACAACACCAAACGAAAGAAATTATATCGGCTCATCGTTAGATTCTTCTTCATTATCAATCGAAGGTAAGCGTTTTTCGAAATTACTTCCGGTTTTCGCTCCCATTATTTTCATTTTTTTAGCCTTTCCAAGCAAATTTCCATTGCCTGTTTTTAGCTGTCCCATGGCTTTGTTTAGCGTTTTCTGAGCGGTAGAAAGATTTGATTCAAGTGCTTCAAGAGAGCTTACGAATCCATCTAATTTGTCAATAAATGACCCCGCTTCCTTCGCAATACTCTCCGCGTTTTTTGAACGTTTTTCTTGTGCCCAAATGCTAGCCACGGTTCTTAATGTTGCCAATAGCGTTGTTGGTGAAACGAGAATAATATTGCGTTCCCACGCCAAAGTAAACAGATTGGTATCTTCATTAAATGCTGCAATTAATGCGGGTTCAATAGGCATGAATAGCAAGACGAATTCAGGGGTAGTTAGTTTATCTGCCGATTCGTACTTCTTTTCACTCAATAGTTTGATGTGTCCGCGTACGCTTTCCAAATGTCCACGCATCGCAACCTGCTTTTCCTTTTCATCCAATGCGTTTACATAGTTGTTATAAGCGGTAAGTGATACTTTTGAATCAACTATAATGTGCTTGTTTTCTGGGAGGTTTACGATAACATCAGGACGAATTGTTTGGTTTTCATCGTTTGTGTCTGAGTGCTGCACAAAAAATTCTTTTCCTTTTTCAAGCCCGCTTTTTTCCAATACAGATTCTAAAATCATTTCACCCCAATTGCCTTGTGCTTTATTGTCTCCTTTTAAAGCTCGAGTAAGACTTTCCGCGTTGGCTCCGATGTTTGAACTCGCTTCTCTTAAATTCTTTATTTCATTTTCCAATCGAGCTGATCGGTCAACGTTTTCTAGCTCAGTTTTTTCTAGTTTTGATTTGAATTCATTAATGGTAGTTCGAAGCGGTGTGAGCGTTACTGATAAGTGAGATTCGTTCGCTTCATTCAATTTTTTTACACGTTCTTCGAAAATATCGTTGCTTAAATTTTTAAATTCAATTTTTAAATTTGACTTTAAATCTTCCATTAATTGTTTTTCGGAATCTAGTGCTTTGTAGGCTGCTTCCAGCGATGCTGTGGTAGTGGCTTTTTCATGAATGAGCGATTCAATGCGAACTCGCATGCTATTCAATTCCACTTTGGAATTTTCAATTTCGTTTTTGAAAAACGACATGTCGTTTTGTGGTGGATTTGATTTCTGATTAAATCGATAAAAAATAGCTACGAGTGCTCCGCCAGAAATAGCGCCAATAATTAGAGAAAGGGTGTCCATTTTTCAAAATTACCTTTCTCTTGAGGGCTTTCGTGTATTGTGGAAAAGTATTTTTTAGAAACGCGAGGAAAAAGTAATTCCTATCCGACCGTTTTTTAATTGAAGCCCATTGTTTTCAATGTTTCCAACGCCATAGGTAATGGAAACAGATCCGTTTTCTTGTTGAAATCGAAATCCTAACCCCGTGTCGTAGTAGGTTTTCCTCGAAGGCATTTGAACAGAAGCTATATCCCCAAATAAATAAGTTTGAATGTCTGAGCCTAATGCGACACCGAAATCTAAGTTGAGCATGGCGTATTGCGATGCGTAAATACTTTCTTCAATGAAGGCTCGAAGATTTTTCGTGCCGCCTAAGCGGGATATTTCATTGTTAAATAATGAATCGCTGTAAATGGCACTCAATTCCAAATTCATATTGGTGAACAGAAGATCACCTAGTTTGAATGAGCTCCAGGCTCTGCCCTCTACTGCGTATATTTTTTTTGTAGAGTTACTTAATTCATATTGAATATTTCGATTTCCCCCTAGCCCTTCGATATAAAAATTAATTGAGTTTGGAGCGTTGCTGTATTTGGCGTAGCGAAGGGAATAGGTCTTTATTTGCGTATTGCCGAAGCTTGTAGATGGCTGAAAGTGGGTGTTAGTGGATCGGTTTGCAGCCGCAGAGAATCCGTTAAGGTCGTTCATCTTTGTTAAGAGTCGGACGGAGATGTCGGTCGAGGAAAAGGTAGAATCGCGTAAGAAAGATGCAAACTCAAATTGAAAGCCAACGGGTAAGCCGGCAGTATAGGGACTACCCATTTTGAACGCCAAGCTTTGGCTTTTTGGCTGCGGTCTTTTCCAATGAAATTCGATGATTTCTGCTTGTTTGAGAGCGTTAGAAAGTTCGAGGTCAATGTTCCCGGTAAGTATCGACGGTGTTGAATTTGGACCAGGTTGAAGGGCTACAAGTGCGGAGATCAAGTTGTTTTTTTTTCTGTCAGCTTTGATAGATATGCTGAATGTTTCGCTGTGCATTCGAACACTCACCAAAGCATTAGGCTTCAGAAATGAAATTTGATTGAGGGAATTTTCAATTGATTCAATCTTATTCGAGTTAAAAGGTTGTTTGGGTTGGTAGTTAATACAACGTTGCAATGTTTTTCTGTTGAATAAGGTATTTGATGTAATAAGTGTGTCCAGAAAAACTTGTCTGCCCGCTGAAATGTTCCAAAAATATTCTGTCGGTGATTGTTCAATTATTAAGGTGTCAAGCTCAATTTGGGCGTAGGGGTATCCATTGTTATTGAGGAAATAAAGTAATTCCTGAGGATTTATGTTTTTTGGAGTAGGGAAGTTGAGACCTGCGTAATGATTTATAGTTCGCGTGGGTTGTGCGTTTGCGAAGTACAGTCCTGAAAGTAGAATAAGGAAAAACAACCTTACAGCGATATGTTGATAACTGCTTTTCAATTTCGGGATTGATTATCTGAAGTTTGAATTATTTTTGAAGTTCAATTGAATAATATGAAGAAATCTGCACGTGTTTTATTTGTTGTTTTGCTTGGACTTGGAATTTTCGGTTTGCAATCATGTAAAAAGAAACACGAAAAGTGTTCGGCATACGACCAAGTTACTCCTCAGAAGTAATTAATGAAAATTCAAATGTGATTGTTTGAATCACGTCTGCGTGTAAACTTCTGCTTACAGGGCAAGCGTGAGCGTAGCGTTGAATTTTTTCTTTCATAATGTCGTCGTAACCTAATTCGGGAAATTTAAAATTGATTTTTATTTCACCCAATCTTCTCGGTGTAGTGCTCATGATTTTTTCAATCTCGGCTTTAACCCCTTCAAACTTCCAATTACGTTCTTGAGCAGCTATAGCCATCGTTGTTAAAATGCAGGTGGCAAGTGATGTGCATAGCAAGTCGGTTGGAGAGAAGCGCTCACCTTTTCCTTTGTTGTCGAGCGGAGCATCGGTTTCGATTTGGGTGTTGCTTTGGGTGTGTATCACTTCACATCGAAGATTCCCGGAATATTGAACGGACATTTTAGTCATAACTTTTTTTTCAAAACTAACATAGAACAAATGAAATTAGTTTTTATTGGAGAGATATGTTCACCTTGCGTTCACTAACTTTGTGATATGAAGCATGGGATTGTACTTTTATTTCTTTTCTTGGGCTTTTCTTTCGCGCATGGGCAGGAAGAAATCACGGAAGGTGTAATTGGTATATATACCCATCAAAAGTATGGTGGACTTGTGTTGCGCACGAACGGTTGGGGCGGTTGTTACATTAAGGGAAAGAATAAAGGAGCTTTTAAAGTAAGACAAGTTTCTTTTGATTTCAATTTTGTAAAACATGAAAAGGAAATCAAATCATATGTTCAAGATCCGAGCGCTCGCCCATATGTTTTCGGTAAAAAGAATGCCATGTATAATTTCAGATTGAATTATGGCTACAAAAAAGTTATTGCGGAAAAATTGAGAAAGTCGGGAGTCCAAGTCTCATATTCTTGGGGTTTTGGTCCTTCGGTTGCGCTTTTGAGGCCCATTTTTTTAGAAATCCTAGTTATTGATCCGAATTTGAACGGATTTAGTTTGTCAACGGAAATGTATGATCCTGATAAGCATTTCATTGACAATATATACGGTCGTGCAAGTAGTTTTTTGGGATTAAGAGAAATGTCCGTTGTTCCTGGATTCTCGGCGAAAGGTTCGATGTCTTTTGAATACAGTAATTATCGAGACGGCATCAAAGGTTTTGAAATTGGCATGTCAGCAGAGGCTTATCCACAGCGTGTTGAAATAATGTCAAATAAGATTTTGGCAACTCTTCCTGATGGAGCGAAAAACCATTGGTTGTTCGTCTCTGGGTACGTGCATTTTTATATAGGAAGGAAATACAATAAGTGACAAGATTAACTAGAAGATGGAACAAGTAGAGCAAAGAATTCCAAAGCCTAAGTGGCTGAAGGTAAAATTACCGACGGGAGAAAATTATAGAAAGGTTCGTTCGCTAGTCGATGAACACAAACTTCACACGATCTGTGAGAGTGGAAATTGTCCAAATATGGGCGAGTGTTGGGGCGAGGGAACAGCGACATTCATGATTTTAGGAAATATCTGTACGAGATCTTGCGGTTTTTGTGCGGTTGCAACGGGGAAGCCATCAGATGCAGATCCATTCGAGCCCGCTCGTGTGGCGAATTCGGTGAAGTTGATGGGGGTGAAGCATGCTGTTATTACCTCTGTTGACCGCGATGATTTGTCCGATGGAGGCTCAGAGATTTGGGTCAAGACAGTAGAGCAGGTTCGAGCGAAATCTCCTGGAACGACTATGGAGACTTTAATTCCTGATTTCGCGGGTAATTGGGACAATCTTCAGCGCATTATTGATGTTGCACCAGATATCGTTTCGCACAATCTAGAAACTGTCAGAAGATTGACTAAACAAGTCCGCATTCAAGCGAAATATGATCGTTCACTTGAAGTCTTGTTCAGACTCAAGAAAGGTGGAATGCGCACAAAAAGTGGAGTTATGCTTGGGCTTGGTGAAACGCGAGACGAGGTTTTAGAGACCATGGATGATTTGAGATCTGTTCAAGTAGATATTTTAACCCTTGGTCAATACCTTCAGCCAACGCGAAAACACTTGCCCGTTCAGGAGTTTGTTACTCCAGAACAGTTCAAGGAATATGAAGAGCTCGGATTGAAAATGGGATTCCGTTTCGTGGAAAGCGGGCCTTTGGTTCGGTCTTCGTATCATGCTGAAAAACACTTGTTTTAAGTTTTTTTTGTTTGAAAGGAAAAAAAAGCGAAGAAAAAGCGCTCAATCGTTTTTTGATAAGACATTTCTCAATTATCTTGCGCCGAATTCAACTATAAGCTTAACCTAGCATTTATGAAAGTTAAAAACCTACTTTTATCCTCTGGATTTATTGTTGCAGCAGCAGCCACGTTCATGTTGGTGGAAACCAGTAACGAGCGTGCATCATTTGCACCACGTAACGTTCGAACTGAAGGGTATAACGAATCAGTGGACATTTTAAAGAAACTTCGCGGTAACCTCATCACAGGAAATTTCGAGGTAAGTGATGTTGTAGAAATGACAGCGGCTGTAAACGATGTAGATCGTATGCAGGGAAATCGCGATTTAAATATGAGTTGGTGGGAAATGGGCCCGGATAACATCGGTGGACGTACCCGCGCAATTTTGGCATACACAGACAATGTGATCTTCGCGGGTTCTGTGACTGGCGGATTGTATAAATCAACAAACGGTGGTAACAACTGGTCTCGCGTCGAGTCATTGGATACTTTTGGCAAAGTGATGTCGATCAGTTCAATCGATGCGACTGAAGACGGAGCAATTTATATTGGAACTGGAAGTCAATTTGAATCTGGTTTCGACGGAAGCGGTTCTAGTGGATCTATTGGTTGTGGTATGTATCGCTCAGCTGACCAAGGGGCTTCTTGGGAGTTGGTTCCGGGTACAGATCCTACAGAATTTGCTAGTGGCGACAACTGGGCATACATTAATGATGTAAGCGCGGATGCTAACATTGCAGGAAGAATCTGGATTGCAGGTGCTGATGGAGTTGGCTATTGGGAACCAGGAATGACTGCTCCGAATATGAGCGTGTCGGGAATTCCAAATACTGGTGGACACGATATTGAATGGTCTACAGACGGAACAGTATGTTATGTTGGAGTTTCTAACGGACGTATTTACCGTTCTTTGGATGGCGGTACTAGCTTTGCCCAAGTCGGTGCATCTTCAGGCATGAGCAACAAGCAACGCACGAGAATTGCAATTTCTCGCGATGATTCTAACGTAGCATATGTGCTGTATGCTCAAGGAGGTATCATGGGTGGTATGTATTACACCGCTGACAAGGGGGAGTCTTGGTCTGTTAAATGGCCAACAGGAATAGACAATGTATATTCAGTATTCGGTGATAATGGTCAGGCCTATTATGACTTAGCGTTGACGATTAAGCCAGGTGATCCCGGAGTTTGTTGGGTGGGTGGTGTAACACTTTGGAAAGCGGGTGCAAACACGCAACCGGAACAAATTGCAGCCAATTTCGACTTCGGAAGTTCTCAATATTATGTGCATAGTGACATTCAAACTTTTGAAATTGCTCCCAACGGAGATTGGTTTATTGGATGTGATGGAGGTATTTTCAAGTCTATCGATGGAGGAAATACATTCAATGCCATTAACAGAGGATACAATGTAACTCAATTTTACGGAATTGCTCATGGTGGTGGTTATGCTGCAATGGGTGGTGCTCAGGATAATGGTACAATCTTAATTCCGGGAATGGACAACTCAAACTTCAACACAATTTCTTGGCAACAAGGTATATCAGTGGGTGGAGGTGACGGATTCGATTGTGAAATTTCAAACGTTACTGTTCCAGGAGTTAATGTGGCATTCTCTTCAGTTTACTTTGGAGCGATAAGCAGATTCAATGCTCAAGGATCAGGTGGAGAGTTTTACGATGATGAAGTTATTGCAGCAATCGGTGACGATGGTGAAGCAGGTTCATTCTACACAACGCTTCGTCTATTTGAAAATACAAACGACGAGAATTCTCAGCAATTTGTTTGGTTGGTGAATAACCGTGATTTCGATCTGTTCACTTCAGTGAACGGAACGGACACAACTTGGTTAGATACGACCTTGTATACGCAGAACATGACGTTGCCTTTCCCTTACAGATTCCCTGTTGGTGACACGCTTCATTTCTGGGATGTATTGGATCGCCCAGCTGTGTACTCGAGCACTCCGCTTACTGTAGATCCAAACTATTCATGGTTGGAACC